>NZ_JAKMQA010000009.1:0-76509 GCF_025771295.1 Campylobacter sp. RKI_CA19_01121 | reverse complement strand
CAAATAAAGAAAGTTTTAAAAGATTAGAGTTTTTATAGTTTTTTAAAGAGTTTAAAGTGTTTGAGTTAAAACGAAAATTATCGTTCCCCCCCCCCCGTGAGGTGATTTTTAGATAAATTTATATTCATTGAAAAAGTCCTTTCAAAAAATAGTTAATGTGTTTGATGGGTTATTGTTTATTTGTATATATTTGTAACATTTGTTACTAATATTTTAATAATATGGTCAGAATATTAATATTTTATTTATAAATTTTTCCTTAAAAATAATTTAAGATAAAAGTTATCTTAAATTTATAAATACCATAAAATAAGGCTTTGTAATTAAAAAATAATTTTTAAAAATTGTTATAATTTTATAATTATTATTTAAAAGGTATTATTGTGAGTTTTTTGTGGATTTTGTTTCAAGAAAATAAACTTAAAATCATTCTTTTTTTGCTTTTTAGTATTTTTACGAGTATATTAGGTGTGCTTACTTTAGTTTTTATCAATGAGTTTTTATTAAAAACTAGTCTTGAAAACTCAAATATTATCGTGTATTTTGTGCTTTTATTGCTTGTATTTTTTGCGAGTTCTTCTTTTGTAGAAATTGCTCTAAGTTCGTTTGGGCAAAGTTTTATTTTTAAAATGCAAAGAAGGGTTGTAAAACAAATTTTAGATACAAGTGTTTTGAGTATTTTAAATACTACTAAAGCAAAGATTTTAGCTTCTTTAAATAATGATGTGCGTAGTATTTCTTTTGGGCTTTTAAGGCTTCCTGAATTTGTACAATCAAGTGTTTTGATTATTTGTGTAAGTGCTTATATAGCTTATCTTTCTTTAGAAATTTTCTTTTTGTGTTTAGCGTGGATAGTGTGTGTTTTTTTGGTGGATAATTTTTTAATGAGCAAGGTGTATTTTTATTTTAAAAATGCTAGGGAAAATGATGATGCTTTGCAAAAAAACTATCAAAATATTTTACAAGGGCATAAGGAATTAACCTTAAATCCTTTAAGGGCGAAGTATTATTATGAAAATGAGTTTGAAAAAAATGCTTTGAAAAAGAAAAAAAGCTCCACTATGGGAAATATCTTGCATATTTTATCTAACAATTGGAGCAATAGCGCCATGCTAGCTTTGGTAGGAGTGGAGTTTTATATAGCTTTAAATTATGAGCTTGCTAGTTTGCAAAGTGCTACGACTATAGCTTTGAGTGTGCTTTTTTTAAGAGCGCCACTTGGAGCTATGATAGGAAGTTTTCCTACGCTTATGATGGCAAAAATCGCTTTAGATAAAATTTCAAATTTAAATTTAGAAAATTATTCTCATGAGTTTAAACTCAGTCAAAATAAAAAAACTTGGCAAAAACTTTCTTTTAAAGATGTGTCTTTTGCATACAATGAAAAATTTGCTCTAAAACCTGTAAATTTTGAACTTAAAAAAGGCGAATGTGTATTTTTAATAGGTAAAAATGGTAGTGGTAAATCTACTTTTTCTATGATTTTGGCTGGACTTTTTACAGATTTTAAAGGGGATATTTTTTTAGATGATGAAAAAATAACTTCGGAAAATATTTACGAGTATAGAAGTTTAATTAGTGCTATTTTTAGTGATTTTCATTTGTTTGAGCATGTTTTAGAAGATGAGAAATTTAGCAAAGAAGACTTGGCATACTGGCTTGAAATTTTAGAACTTAATGAAAAAGTAGAGCTTGTGGGAAATACTTTTAGCACTATAAAGCTCTCAGCTGGACAAAAAAAGCGTCTTGCTATGCTTAATGCTTTACTTGAAAAAAGGGATATTTTGATCTTAGATGAGTGGGCAGCCGATCAAGATCCTATGTTTAGAAAGTTTTTTTATACTAAACTTTTGCCACTTTTGAAGCAAAAAGGTATTACCATATTTGCTATAACTCATGATGATGTATATTTTGATATGGCTGATAGAATTTTACTCGCACAAAATGGTCAAATTTGTGAATTAAAAGGTGATATAAAAGAATTAGCAAAAAATGCCGTAGAAAAATTCTAGGCTTTGAAATCAAAGCCTATGATTACTTAGCTTTTGCATAAATTTCTTTTTCAATGTCTATGTAAAATTTAGCAATAGCACCATAAGCTTCTTCCCAAGCTTTTAATGTGGTTTCATCTGCATTTAGCACTACTTTAATAGCTTTTAAAAGACAAGCGCCTACTATAGGGTAATGCTCTTCTTTGACATTTAATTTTGTATGAGTGATAGCTACTTTATCAACAAAGCTTCTCATATTTTCTAAATTTTCTACATTTTTTGCTGCCATTAAAATAGCCATTGCTAAAGCTTTTGGTTGTTCTCCTGAAGCTTGTTTTTCCATATTAAACATAGGTTTTACTTCAGGGTATTCTTCAAACATGATTTTATAAAATTCTTTAGTTAAAACTTCGCCATTTTTTTGTAAAATCGGCACGCAATCTTTGATGATTTGAATTTGTTCTTGAGTCATTTTTTCTCCTTTGTATATTGTATTTTTGATGATTATATAAAAATGAGAGAAAAAATATCTTGATTTATGTTAATTTTGTATCATTTTATTTTAAAATGATTATGTGTATCAATTTAAGTAAATATAAAGTGAATTATTAATATAATAATCCTTATCAATTTCAAAATTTAAAATTAAGGAAATTTATAAAATGAAAGCAAAAGTAGTTTTACTATCTTTACTAGCTACTATGAGTTTAAGCGCTCAAGAGCTTACGATTTATTCTCATCGTCATTATGATTCTGATAAAGGAATTTTCAAATTATTTCAAGAAAAAACAGGCATTAGTGTAAATGTGGTGCAAGCTAAGGCTAATGAGCTTGCTAAAAGATTAGAAGTTGAAGGTAAAAATTCAAAAGCAGATTTATTTATGACTGCTGATGCGGGAAATTTAGAACAAGTTCGCACAAATAATCTTTTTGTTTCAGTTAGCTCACCTGAGTTAGAAAAACTTTCTCCAAAAGAGCTAAGAGGTAAAAACAACGAATGGTATGCTTTTACAACAAGAGCAAGAATCATCATCGCTTCTAAAGATAGAATTAAAGATGGAGAGATTAAAACTTATGAGGATTTAACTGATCCTAAATTTAAAGGTAAAGTTTTAGTAAGAAGTTCAAATAATGTTTATAATATCTCTTTATTAAGTGCAATGATTGATACTTTGGGTAAAGAAAAAGCAAAAGAATGGGCACAAGGTATAGCAAATAATCTTGCACGTACTCCAAAGGGCGGGGATCGTGATCAAATTCGTGCAATCTATGCAAAAGAAGGCGATGTGGCTATATCAAATAGTTATTATCTAGGACACTTGGCAAATTCAAAAAATCCTAAAGATGTTGAAGCTGCAAATTCAGTAAAAGTGATTTTTCCAAACCAAGATGGTAGAGGAACGCATATTAATGTAAGTGGTATAGGTGTTTTAAAAACTTCTAAAAATAAAGAAGCTGCGGTTAAATTTATCGAGTTTATGCTTTCAAAAGAAGCACAAGAAATTTTAACAAACCAAAATTATGAGTATCCGGTAAATAAAGAAGTGAAACCTGCTAAAATTTTACAATCATGGGGCGAGTTTAAAATTGAAAAACCAAATTTTGAAGCTTACTGGGGTAATACTAAAGAAGCTTTAATGATTTTTGATGAAGTTCAATGGAAATAATTTTAAGGAAAAATAAAATTTGAAATTTTTAAGTCTAAGGTGGTCTTTTGCCACCTTTTTTTTCTGTAGTTTAATCATACTGCCTATACTTGCTATTATCTTACACCTTCCTTTTATAGATATTAACACCTTAAAACATTTGAGTAAAAATGTCTTGCCACGATATATTTTTGGTAGTGCTTTTATATTGTTTGGTACTTTAGTATTGTGTTTGATTATAGGTTTAGTTAGTGCTTATTTGATAGCTTTTTATAAATTTTTTGGATCGAAATTTTTTGAATGGTTTTTGATTTTACCTTTGGCTATACCTTCTTATGTGATGGGTTTTGTTTGGATTGATTTGTTTGAATTTCAAGGTTTAATCCCTACTTTTTTAGGCATTGATAGGCGTATAGATATCATGAATGCATATGGTGTGATTGTGATTTTATCTTTTGCGCTTTATCCTTATGTGTATTTTTTTGCTAAAAATACCTTTGCTTATGGACTTGGTAATATCATTTTAAGTGCTAAAACACTTAAGGCTTCTAATCTAAAAACATTTTTCAAAGTGATTTTGCCATTTTGCCGTGTGGGTATAGTGGGTGCTTTGCTGTTGGTGGCTATGGAGGTTTTGAGTGATTATGGCTTGGTGGCGTATTTTGGCGTAGATACTTTTAGTGCAGGAATTTTTAGAACATGGGGAAGTGGCGGTGATGAAGTGAGTGCTGTGGCTTTAAGCGTGGCTTTGCTAGTGTTTATCGCACTTTTAATGCTTTTAGAAAAAATTCAAAGAGGCAAAAAAGGCTTTAATCAAAATGTATTTTTGCCTACTCCAAAAGATGAGTTAAAAGGCTTAAAGGCATTTTTAGCCTTTTTATGGTGTTTTTTAGTGGCATTTTTGGCCTTTGTCGTGCCTATTATATGGCTTGTTTATTGGGCTGGGTTTGATTTTATGCAAAATTTAAGCAATGTCTTAACACCTGCATTTTATAGCCTTAGCGTGGCTTTGGTGAGTTCTTTTGCTATTGTGGGGGTGGCATTTTATTTGTGTTTTGTGGTGCGTTTAAATGATACAAAAGCTTCTAAAATCATTCTTTGGCTTACGACTTTGGGGTATTCTTTACCTGGAGCTGTGGTAGCTGTGGGAATTTTAGTGATTTTGGGTGTGTTAAATTATATTTTTGATCTTTTATCGTTTGAATACGCCATAGGTGGAGGCTTTTTGGTGTTGTTTTTTGGGTATTTTGTGAGGTTTTTAGCTTCAGGGATTTTTGCAACTCAATCAGGCTATGAGCGAATTTCTAAAAACATAGACTATGCGAATTTAACCTTAAAATCAAAACCACTTAAAATTTTCACTCAAATTCATTTTCCTTTGATGAAGCACTATTTAGCTTTGGCTGTGGTGATTATTTGTGTGGATATTTTAAAAGAATTGCCTATTTCGACTATACTTTCACCATCAGGTTTTCAAACACTTTCATCGCTTGTATTTGCTTATAGTGAAAATGAATTAATTTATAATGTTTCTTTGCCATCTTTGATTATAGTGTTATTTGGGATTATCCCTACATTTTTAATGCATTATTTGCAAAATAAAAACAACCAAAAAGGACAATAATGGAAATCTTAAAAATTGACAATCTTTACAAATCTTTTGGAAAAACAGAAGTTTTAAAAGGAATTTCTTTGAGCTTAAGAGAAGGCGAGATTGTCAGTATTTTGGGAGAAAGTGGATGTGGTAAGAGTTCTTTGCTTGGTTGTATAGCAGGTTTTTTTGAAATCAATGATGGTAGTATTTGTATAGGGGATAAACTAGTTGCTTCTAAGAGTGTGTATTTAGCCCCACAAGAGCGTGATGTAGGGGTTTTGTTTCAAGACTATGCTTTGTTTCCACATTTAAATGTAGAAGAAAATATATGCTTTGGTATAAGCTCTTTAAGTAAAAACGAGCAAAAACAAAGGCTTGATGAAGTTTTAGAAATTTTAAATTTAAATACACTTTTAAAGCGCTATCCAAATGAGCTAAGCGGTGGGCAAGCCCAAAGAGTAGCACTAGCAAGAACCATAGTCGCAAGGCCAAAGATTATACTTTTTGATGAACCTTTTTCAAATTTAAATCACACTTTAAGCGTTAAAATGCGCAAAGAAATCAAAAATATCTTAAAAGAGCATAAGCTTAGTGCTATTTTTGTCACACATGATAAAGACGATGCTTTTTATTTATCAGATAATATCGCTTTGATTAAGGATGGGAAAATTTTAGACTATGGAAGCGCTAAAGAGCTTTTTTATAAGCCTAAAAATATAAATAGTGCTTGCTTTTTGGGCGAGGCATTTTTTATAGATCCAAATACAATTTTAGATGAGAAATTTAAAGTATATTTGCAAAGTAAAAATGGTATTTTGCGCCCTAATGATATACAAATTTCAACTTCACAAACTCCTTTAAAAGCTAGTGTTTTAGAATGCGTATTTTATGGGGATTTTTATGAGTTAAGTGTGAGTTTGGAAGGATATATTTTTAGCATTTATCATCATAAAGAACTTAGTAAAAATGATGAAATTTATCTTAAGTTAAACGAAGCAAAAGAGTTTTAAATCATAAATTTAATAAAGTTTATATTAAATATCTTATAAAATATAAACTTTAAAGGTTTAAAATGATACTTACAAATAAACTTGGTATAAAAAATCAACTAGAATTAGCCAAAGAAGAGGAAAGAATAAGCAAACTAAAGGCAAAAGCTTTATTTGAAAGTGGTTTTTTAGATACATTAAAAGCAGGAAGTTTTGAAAGCTTAAGGGTGATTCATCAAAAATTATTTGAAGATATTTATGATTTTGCAGGAAAAATAAGAGAAGTAAATATTTCAAAAGAAAATTTTAGATTTGCTCCTGCTGTTTATTTACATGAGGCAATTAAAAAAATAGAACTCATGGAGCAATCTTGCTTTGAACAAATTGTAGAAAAATATGTAGAAATGAATGTAGCTCATCCTTTCAGAGAGGGAAATGGCAGAAGTATGAGAATTTGGCTTGATTTAATACTTAAAAAAGAGTTGAAAAAAGTGGTTGATTGGAGTTTGATTGATAAAGATGATTATATAATGGCTATGCAAAGAAGTCCTATTAAAGATGTAGAGATAAAAATTTTACTTCAAAATGCTTTGAGTGATGACATTCATAGCTTTAATATTTTTGCAAGAGGGATTGATGCAAGCTATTATTATGAAGGATATACACTCTATAAAACAAAAGAGCTTTTTTGATTGTTTAAAGCTAGTTTTATAATTTTTATTGATACAAGCTTGTTAATCTCAAATTCTTCTTATTGCAAAAGATTATTTAATAATAAAACATTAAATCATAATATCAAAATAAAATTTGCTAAAGATTATAAAATAAAGTAAAATCACAGCAAAAAAAGGAAATAAATGATTAGTGTAGAATTAATAGAGCATATTTTTAAAGCCGCTTCTATATCAAGGTGGAATGATTATCCTAGAATGACAAATTTAGTTGAGCTTGATAAACAAGCGCATAAATTTATCATTGCTTATTTCATTGCTAAAATGGAAAAAGATGTCAATATGCGCTTTATCATAGAAGCGGGGATTTTTGAGTTTTTAAGTAGGGTAGTAGTGACTGATATACGCCCTGATGTGTACCATGAGATAACACGAGCAAAAAATGAGCAGGTAAGCGCTTGGGTGTTAAGTAAAATCGCACCGATGATTCAAGATATTGAAAATGGTGAGTTTTTAAAACGCTATGAGCTTTTTTTACAAGGTAAAGATTATGCTAAAGAAAGGCTTATTTTAAAAGCTGCTTCGTATTTTGCGACAAGATGGGAGTTTAATATAGTTTATCAAACTAGCTCGTTTTTAAGTGATATTGATGAGATTAAGGCTAAGGTTGAAGAAGAATTAGAAGATTATTATGAATTAATCGGTGCAAGAAAAATAGCTCTTAATCAAAAAATTTCTAAAATAATCGATTTAAGCGGGCGTTTGCGTTTTCAAAAAAGATGGGCGCAAACTCCAAGGATTCCAGAAACTGCGGTTTTAGGACATATGCTTGTGGTAGCTATTTTGTCTTATTTTTATTCTTTAGAAGTAAAAGCATGCGATGGTAGAATAGAAAGCAATTTTTATTGCGCTTTGTTTCATGATTTGCCTGAAAGTTTAACTAGAGATATCATCTCTCCGGTAAAATATGGCATAGATGGTTTAAATGAAATCATCAATGAGTATGAAATGAAGCTTATTAATGAGAAAATTTTACCTTTTATACCACTATCTTTTAGAGAGGAATTTAGCTATATACTTGGTATTAGAGAAGGACAAAATGAAGAAAGTGCCTTTGTGAAAAATGAATTTGAAAATCGTATTTTTAATAACAAGCCAAGTGTTTATAGTGGTAGTTTAGATGCGGTTAATGAAGATCGTTTTAAAGCTATTGATGGAAAAGCTTTGAAATATTGTGATAAGCTAGCAGCTTTTATAGAAGCAGCTTTGTCAATTAGCTATGGAGTAAAGTCTAAAGAGCTTGAAAGCGGTTTTGTGGGAATGTATGAATATTTTAAAACAAATCCGACTATTAATGGGGTAAATTTCTTTAGAATTTGTGAGGATATTAAAGGATATTTTAAACTTTAAAACCTTCTCCCAGATGACTGCGGCACACACTAAGTCTAAGTGCTCTGCTGTGTTCCCACCCTGAAGCGGTGCTTAAAAATAGCATTGCACAGGTCTAAGAGAAGGCAGTTGAAATAATACCTTAAAATATCTTAAAAAACATTGAGGTGAAGTATGTTGAGTATATTTGCAAATTTTTTATCTAAATTTAGAGAATTTTTTGTTCCTAGTCATTTATCTTTAGAATTTAGAGCAAAATCTTTTGCTGCTATTATTGTGGCAAATAAGACTATAAAAGCAGAAATTTGGCAAGTTTTGGCTGATATTGCAAGTGAAGTTTATCCAGATGATAAAAGCAGGCAGGCTATTTTAGTGCAAACTTCTAAAGAATATGTAGATAGAGTTTTAAAAAATGAGCTTAGTTTAGATGCTTTGCTTAAAAATATTGCTTTGCTTTTAAAGAAAAATCCAAGATATGCAAAAAAGATTAATTTTCATAGACTTGAGCGTTTGATGGATAAAAATGAAGAAGAAGCTTTAGTGCAACTTAGGGTGTATGAATTTTTTGAGCAAGAAATAAAATATATTTTAGAAAAAAATTCAAAAGAACCATCATGAAAGGCTAAAATTAGCGTTTCATGTTGATTGCTTTTTGTATCATTTGATCAGCTGTTGTGATACTTTTACTACTTGAATCATAAGCTTTTTGCAAAGTGATTAAGTTTGTAAATGCTACGGATAAATCTACATTTGATTGCTCTAAATAAGAGCCTTTAAAGGTTGCTGTGCTGAAATTTCCATTATCATCAAGCAAAAAGGTTGGATTACCGCTATTTCCTGTTTGTCCATAAAGATTTTCTCCTAGCTTTTCCAAACCTTGTTCATTGGTAAAATTAAACAAAGCAAGTTTTGCCATAGCTATTTGATCACCATTAGTAAAAGTGGCGATGATGGTACCATCTGTATTGATAGAATAATTATTTAAAAACCCTTCACCTTTGCCATCTGTTTGTGTGTGTACTGAAGGCTGTTTATTTTTTAAAGCATGAAGTCCATCATAACCTGAATTTGGTATATTTGGATCATAATAAGAACCAAGGTTTATATTGACTTTTGTTCCGTTATTATCAACTGAGTTTAGAGTGCTAGATACCAAAGCTCCAGCTTCATTAAAGGTGATTAAACCTTCGGTAGTTCCACCTATTTTATTGCCATCATTATCATATACTTGAGCAACTGCTTTGTACTCTAAATCTGTGCCATTTTGTGGTAAAACTCTATCTAATTTAACCTTAACCCAAGAAGTAGAACCATCAGGATTAATTAATTTTGCAGAAAGTTCTGTGCTATCAGCTACTTCTTTTTCTACACTTAAATGAGATGATTCTAACTTAGCTGTTTCTAAATCTACTTTATCTAGTTTTTGATTGTCAATACTAAAAGCCAAATTCTCATCTAAAGTAGCTTGTAATGTTTGACTAACACCTTTTTCGTCAGTAATTTTAAAATATATAGTATCACCAGGCTTTAAACCAAAAATTTGCTCATCTTTTACACTACCTGAAATTTTTACACTACCATCTTCATTTTTACTAAATTCAAATTTAGAAGCATCTACATCTACATTCACTGCTTCTGTTTTGGTACTTGTGTCTAAATTTCCACTCCAAGTGATATTTTGTGTTGGTTGAGGTGGTAAATAAAGATTTTTAGGCACAGAAATAGGCCCTTGTGTATTAACTCCACCTATTTGGAAATTTTCTCCAGGTGTTCCACTCCAAGCTGTGGTAACTTTTTGTCCCATAACTTGACCAAACATATTAGAAACCCTATCGCTTAGCTGAATTTCTTTTAATGATGGATTCATAGTTCCAAGCACATAATTACCATTTGAATCTACTAAAAATCCATTTGCATCAGGTTTAAAAGCACCATTTCTAGTATAATAAACTCCATTGGCATTACTTACACCAAAAAAGCCCTTTCCAGCAATAGCCACATCAAATTCGTTATCAGTAGAAACTAGTGGCCCTTGTTCAAAAACATCATTTGTGGCTCCTGCTACACTACCATAACCAGTTTGACCTTTGTTGTATGATTGAGTTGTAACGGTGCTGTAAAATACATCTTTGAATGCTACATCAGAGTATTTAAAACCAACTGTATTGACATTGCTTATATTGTGAGCAGTATTGTCTATACCATAACTTTGGGATTTTACTCCATTTACTCCATTGTAAAATGCTGTAAACATGATTTTATCCTGTAATTTCTTTAATGTCTTCCCATTTAACCCAGCTACCGCCCATACCAACTAGAGCTTCGCCATCTTCAAATCTTACACCAGTGATAGGATAAGCACCATAAGTTGAGTTAACTGTTGTTCCATCTTCGCCTATATAATTTGCTCTTACATAGTATTTACCAGATGGCACAGGATTTCCACTATCATCTGTTCTATCCCAAACAATCTGTTTCATACCTGCAGTCATATCTTTAACTTTCATTGTTCTTACAGGATCACCTGCTTCGTTATAAATAGTAAATGTTACAGGTTCGCTATCTGATTTATAAGCTGAATCAATCTTAGCTGTTTTGATATCAACGCTTGGAGTATGTCCTATAATTTTAAAGGTTTGATCCTCACCAACTACCGCTTTAACAGTTTCTTCTTGGCCTTTATCATCAACTAATTTTACATATACAGTTTCCCCAGGCCCTGCTATTTCTTTATCTACCTTACCTGTAATGTCTAGTTTGTCTTCACCATTTTTCTTAAGTTCAAAACCTTCAGTGTCAATATCAGTCTTTTTACCTTTTTGTGGTTCTTTTGGTAAATACATATTAATTTGAAATTGTATATCATCATCTGCTACCACAAGATAATCATCTTTAACTGTTGCAAGTTTTCCAACCGCAGCTAATGCACTCATACCGGTACTTGCTGCAATAGAATTTTGTAGTTTTGCCATCGCATCTACTAGTTGAGTCATGGTTTTATTGGTGTTATCTTGCATTTCAAGTGCTGAAAGTTGTGCTGTTTGAGTAAGCATTTTTTCAGTATCCATAGGATCGGTTGGATCTTGGTGTTGAAGTTCTATCAAAAGAAGCTTTAAAAATGCATCCTTGTCAAGTTCTGCTCCAGGGTTATAAATCAACCCACTATCGCCTTCTCCAGCTCTAGCATTTCCTTTTGCATTTGGCATATCTTTAGTATTAAGTGTTGCTAAAGGACCTTGAAGAGTTTGTGTATTTATATTTGACATAAAAATCCTTTTTTATATATTTTTAAAGCTTAAAGCAAAAAATATTCCATTTAAAAATATTTTGCTAAAACCATTTCTAAGCTTGGTTTTTCTTGAATTTCTTTTTCGAAATTCACCTTATCTTCTTTATTATTATTATTATTGTTTTTTTGTTTTTGTTGGTTATTTTGTTCTTTTCTTTCTTGATTATTAAAATTCATTTCTAAATTTGTAAAGCCCATGTTCACAAGAGCGTTTTTAAACTCAGCTTGATGTTGTATGAAAAGATTTAAAGTATTTTGATTAGAATTAAAGCTGATGTTTAGATTAGATCCTCTTTGGACTAAGGTAACTTCTACTTCTCCAAGATTGTGTGGATTTAAAGTTATACTAAAGCGAGTTATAGGTGCTTTATAACTTTCTAGTTTGTCTTTAAATTCTTGGGCAAAATCATTGAAAGTTTCTTTCATAGGAATATTTTGATTTTTCACAAAATTATTAGAAACTCTATTCATTTCTTTCACGTAAGAATTTAAATTTTCTTCATTATGATCACTATCATCTTTTGTAAGTTCTTTGGTGGTTTTGAAAATATCGTTAAAAACATCTGTGTTTTGAGTATTTTTTTCTGTTTTTAATTGTTTTTCTTGAGGATTTAATAAATTCTCTAAATTAATTTTTAAATCTTGATTTTGTAAATTTTGAGTATTTTTTGTATTTATTAATTCAGCTTTTAAGTCCTTTGAATTTTCTAAAACAGAACTTATTTTTTTACTAAAACTATCTTCGCTGGTAGTTAATTTTTCATTTTTCAATATTTCTTTAAAATCTATTTTTTCTTTATCTTTAATTTCTTTTTTTAAGTTTGAATTTTGAGTTAGATTAATGAGTTCAATATCATTTAATTTATCATTTTTATTAATATTTTTTATATTTTTTATTTCTTTGTTATCTTGAATTTTTTCTATAAATTTTTCTTTGAAATCTATATTTTGAATATTTTCTTTTACTTTTACATCTTTTTTTGGAAGCTCTATGTTTTTTAAAGCAGAAGAAAGTAAAGAAATACCTTCGTTTTCTTTGCTTTTTATATTTTTATTTGTATTTGGTTCTTCTTTTAAAAGTTTGGTGATTTTTTGATTGATTAAATCTTGAAAAACATTAGTATTGTTTTGTTTTGCATTTTCAAAAAAACCTTTTTTATCAAGATTTGGAAAAGCTTCTTTTAAATCTTTGATTTGTTCAAATTTTATATTTTTTATATTTAATCCAAGTTCTTTTGCTATATTAAAAAGCTCATTGATATTTTTTATATTTTTTAACTTGTGCAGGTTTTTTTCAAGAGCTAAAATAGCAGTATTATCTTGGACAAGTTTGTTTAATTTTATATCCTTGCTATCACTTTGTAAAACTTCTAGTAAAGAAAGAATTTGCATAAAATTTGCACCTTCAAAAAGCTTTAAAGCATCCTTTTCGTCTAATTGAACTTTATCGTCAATGGTTTCTTTTAAGCTTTCGTTTTTATTTTCTTTTTGTGGTGCTTTAAAGTCTTTTGGTAAACTTCCATCTTTTTCATCTATAGCTTGTAATAGTGAATTTAAAAATTCTTCTCCATCACTATTTGAATTAGCACTTTCTTTGCTAGGATTTTCATTTTGTGGAGCGATGCTTAGTAAGTTTAAAGCATCGCTAGCTTGGATATTTGACATTAATTAACCTACTAAAAAATTATTTTTTGCTAAATTTGGAAATAAATTTTGCAATTGTGCTGCACAATCAAGTTTTAAATTTTCATGAGAAAGATTAAAGTTTTTAAATATTACTAGTAATTCTTCTATATTTTTAGCATTTAAAACTGCATTTTCATTATGAGCATCATCCAAAATTTCACTTACTTTACTTGAAAGTTTTGCATAGTTTAGTTCTTTTTCTTCACTTGAATTTACAACTTCTAGATAATTTAAAAGTTCCATAAAATGCTTACTATTTAAAACTGAAGTTCCTTGTTTTTCTAAGTTAGCGTTAAAGATTTGAGTTCCTAGGTTTGACATATTTTTCTCCTTAAAAATAATTCTTACCCAAAATAAAAGCAACAAGTGTTCCAATTTAGCAATCTTAATTTTTAAGCAATTTTTTTATATAATATTAGATTTTAAATTTAAGACTTTGGAGAAAAACTTGGACAATATTAGAAATATAGCTGTTATAGCTCACGTTGACCATGGAAAAACAACAATGGTAGATGAGCTTTTAAAACAATCAGGAACCTTTAGTGAACGCGAGCAAATAGCAGAGCGTGTGATGGATAGTAATGATATAGAAAAAGAAAGAGGTATTACTATACTTTCTAAAAATACTGCTATTAATTATAAAGGTACTAAAATAAACATCATAGACACTCCAGGCCATGCTGATTTTGGCGGTGAGGTTGAGCGTGTGTTAAAAATGGTTGATGGGGTTTTGCTTTTAGTTGATGCGCAAGAAGGTGTTATGCCTCAAACTAAATTTGTGGTAAAAAAGGCTTTATCTTTAGGGCTTAAACCTATCGTTGTTATCAATAAAATCGACAAACCAGCTGCTGATCCTGAAAGAGTAATTAATGAAATTTTTGATCTTTTTGTGGCTTTAGAAGCAAATGATGAACAACTTGATTTTGCTGTAGTTTATGCAGCTGCTAAAAATGGTTATGCAAAGCTTGCACTTGAAGATGAAAGCACTAATATGGAGCCATTGTTTAAGACTATACTTGAGCGCGTACCTGCTCCAAGCGGTAGCGATGAAAACCCTTTACAGCTTCAAGTTTTTACTCTAGGTTATGATAATTTCGTTGGTAAAATAGGCATTGCAAGAATTTTTAATGGTAAAGTAAAGAAAAATCAAAATGTAATGCTTGCCAAGGCAGATGGTTCTAAAATCAATGGAAGAATTTCAAAACTTATTGGTTTTATGGGTCTAGAAAAAATGGACATCGAGGAAGCAGGAACAGGTGATATTGTAGCGATTGCAGGTTTTGAAGCTTTAGATGTAGGAGATAGTGTGGTAGATCTAAACAATCCTATGCCTCTTGATCCTTTACATATAGAAGAACCAACTTTAAGCATAGTATTTTCGGTAAATGATGGTCCTTTAGCAGGTACTGAAGGCAAGCATGTAACTTCAAATAAAATCGCAGAACGTCTAGAAGCTGAGATGAAAACTAATATTGCTATGAAATATGAAAGTACAGGCGAGGGTAAATTTAAAGTAAGCGGAAGAGGCGAACTTCAAATAACTATCTTGGCTGAAAATATGCGTAGAGAAGGTTTTGAGTTTTGTATGGGAAGACCTGAAGTTATCGTTAAGGTAGAAGATGGAGTTAAAACAGAACCATTTGAGCATTTAGTGATTGATGTGCCTGATGATTTTACTGGGGTTGTGATTGAAAAATTAGGTAAAAGAAAAGCTGAAATGAAAACTATGACACCAACTGGAGATGGTCAAACAAGACTTGAGTTCGAAATTCCTGCGCGTGGGCTTATAGGATTTAGATCACAATTTTTAACAGATACTAAAGGCGAGGGTGTGATGAATCATAGCTTTTTAGAGTTTCGTCCATTTAGCGGAGCAGTTGAAAAAAGAAATAATGGTGCGTTAATTTCTATGGAAAATGGTGTTGCACTAGGATATTCTTTGTTTAATTTGCAAGATAGAGGGGTATTGTTCATTGATCCTCAAACAAAAGTATATACAGGTATGATTATAGGTGAGCATTCACGCCCAAATGATTTAGATGTTAATCCTATTAAAGGTAAAAATCTAACCAATGTTAGAGCAAGTGGAAGTGATGATGCGATTAAGCTTGTACCACCTAGAAAATTAAGCCTTGAAAGAGCGTTAGAATGGATAGAAGAAGATGAGCTTGTAGAGGTTACTCCACAAAATATTAGAGTTAGAAAAAGATATCTTGATCCTACTCAAAGAAAAAGAATGGAAAAGGCTAAGTCTTAATGGATTTTGAAGCCATAAGGCAAGCTTTAAATAAAAGACTCAAAGCTTTGCAAATTTTAGCATTTGCTGAAGCTTTGGTTATATTTTTTCTTGCTTTTCAATTTAGCAAAGATGTGATTATAGCTTTGTTTTTTGCTGTTTTAGCAGGAGTTTTGTTTTTTAGAATTTTAGGAAGAAAGCTTATGTGGGGACGCAATGAGCTTGTATTTAAAATGTGTGAAGAATTTTTAAAGCAAAACAATGCTAAATTTGATAAGCAAGGCTTTTATCAGAAAGATTTTGAAAAAATTGCTTTTGATTTTTCTTTAAAAACTTATCATTCTCAAAATTCTTTTATTTTTGATGATTTTATTCTTTATGATGTGAAATTTAAAGATGAATTTGGGAATTTCTTTTGTGGAATTTTGCTTTATAGTAAGAAATTAAAAGAAGATATTAGTTCAAATGAAAGTATTTTTGAAAAAGTAAAAGATAAAGAATTTTCTGCACAAAGAGTTTTAAAAAAAGATGATTACTTGCTTATAGCAAGTTTGAAAAATCCTTTTTTTGCTGATTTAAAAATTTCAAGCGAGTTAAATTTTAAACTTTTTAGAGCTAATTTAGAAAAAATTCAAGCTTTTATAAATGATTAAGTTTAGCTTACTTAATCATTTTGTTCTAAATTATTAATTTCTTGTATTTTTAAATTCTCATTTTTTCCCATTAAATTTTGTATGGTTTGGATTTGCTCTTTAGAGGCATAGCTTATGTCTTTTAAAACTATCCAAGTGATTTTTTGATTACAAGGCTTGTTGAGTTTGTTTTTAAAGATATAAAAAGATTGAAGGTCATTTGGCAATAACTCATTAGCACTTAAGCCTTGAACATAAAGTTTATCGCCTTCTTTTTTAGGAAAAGCACGGATGATTTTTTTAATAAAAGGATTTTCCGCGCCTTCTTGTAAAAACAGCGCAACCACTGCTATATCGCCTTTTTGACTTACATGACTAAAATGAATTTCTAAAGGATAAGACTTTTTTTCAATAGAAATTTTTGATGGAGCGTGAAAGTGAAAATGAGATAAATTATAAGCTGTATTATCTAGCACGATATGGCTTCCATTGCTTGCAAAATGCATTTTTATAGTATAACCATCATTTATTAAACCAAAAGAATCATTTGAGTAGTTAAATTCTAAAGAATGATTTTTATTTGTAGCCTTTTTGCTGTTTATATTGATAAAATCTTGATTTAACCCACTTTCACAATAAATCCAGTTTTTATCTAAATTTTTCCATTTATCTTTTTCTATAAAATTTCCATGTGAGGCATTTTGAGGCATTTGCTCATAGGCAAAAAGCATGCTAGTGGTAAATAAACCAAAAAGTATTTTTTTAAATTTCATAGTAATCCTTTTTTAGTATAATTATAAAAAAATAAATCCTATAGGAAGCTTATGTTTAAAAATAATTATATTAAAATTAAATATTTTAAAAAAATTACAGATAATATTAAGGATAAATTGATTGATATATGGGAGGATAGTGTAAAACATTCCCATGATTTTTTATCTGATTTTGACAGAGAAAAGATTAAAAATGATCTTTTAAATTCTCAAGTATTCTTTAGTTTAAATTATTTGATTTGCTATGATAAAGATGAAATGATTGGATTTTTAGCATTTGTGGACGATAAAATTGAAATGTTGTTTTTAAGGTCAAAATATTTTAACAAAGGTATAGGCACTGCTTTAATATCTAAAGCTGTAAATAATTATCATTTGAAATATGTTGAAGTAAATAAAGATAATTATAAGGCATATAAATTTTATCAGAAAAATGGTTTTTTACAAGAGAGTGAATATAAAGATGAATATGGTTTTATTGTTTTAAAAATGAAATTTTAACTATTCTTTACCATCTTTGATAGGCACAAAAAGACATTCGTCTAAAACTTCTTTACTAATCTTGCCATCTTTTTTGGTAAATTTAGTGATAAATTGTTGATTTCCTATGAGTAAAGGAGCTACTAAAATTCCATTGTTTTCAAGTTGATCAAACAATACATTTGGAATATGCTCTATATAAGCTGAGAGTAAAATTCTATCATAAGGTGCATAATTTTTCCAACCATTTTGTCCATCATCAAATTTTACATGGATATTAGCATAGTTTAGTTTTTTAAATTTTTCTATAGCGCTAATTGCAAGTTTTTCAATGCGCTCTATGGTAAAAACTCTTCTAATGAGTTTGCTTAAAATCGCAGCTTGATACCCGCTACCACAACCTATTTCTAAAACACTATCAGCATCTTTAAAATCAAGTGCCATAGTCATTTTAGCTACGGTTAAAGGCGAGCTTATCCATTGATTACCCATTAAAGGAAGTGCATCAAGTCTATAAGCATGCATTTTTAAAGGTGAAAAAATTTCTCTTGGAGTGGAACAAAAAGCTTCAAATAATTCTTCATTGATGAAAGTATTTTTGCGAATTTCTTCTGCCATAGTTTGACATTGTTTTTGTTCAAATATATGAATCAATAAGCACCCCTTGATAAAAAGTGTTATTTTATCTTAAATTTTATTTTATCTAGCTTTAAAATCCTTAAGGCGTAAAAACGCCTTAAGATTAATCAAGTGTATAAAGGATGTTCGATCCATCTTGATAAGATAAGATGTGCATTTTGCCATCTTTAAAGAATAAACTTCTTGCATTAGTTATATTTTCTGGATAAGAAATAGTTTTTACAACTTCTTCTTTGTCTAGATCAATTACAGCAATAACATTATGCTTTTTGCTTAATGCATAAATTTTACCATCTTTAAATGCCATTGAAGTTACATAAAGATCACCTAGTGTTTTCCCTTCCTTTAGATCAGCTTTAGGAGTAAATTCAGCTGAAAGAACTCTATCTGCTAAAGAAATTTTAGAAATTACAAAAGTTTTAGCGTTTTTATTGTTTGGAACAGTTGCTGTATACATATATTTTCCATCGGTAGTTGTGCTTAAGATGTGATGGAATTTAGCTCTAACTGTATCAATTCTACCACGACCAAGATCTTTGCCTTGACCTTCGAAATTATTTGCACCTTTCATAAAATCAGCATATTGTAAAGCCTCATTTGCATTAGGATTTTGAGCAAATCTTAAGAAAGTTTTATTAGAACCCATTAAGATGTATTTATTGTCTAGATAAGGGATAATTCCTATGATAGGGTTGATTGTAGCTGAAAAATATGGATCTAAAACAAAATCAACTTTAGTGCTAAAATTATTATCTAGGAAAAATACTTCCCATTTTGAACTTGCAACATATTCTCCATTGATATAATCAAGTGTATTGATAGCTTTAGGAAAATCAATTTTTGTTTCATTTGTTATTTTTAGATTTTCATCAATACTTGCAAATGGAGCATTGCTAATATTATTATCAAATTGAATACCTAGTTTTTCACTAGCAGGCGCAAAAGCAAAGTCAGGTTCTTTAACGTCGCGTTTTCCTAAGAAAGAAATGCTTTTCCAGCTTTTGCTCCAACCTGAATCATCCCAAATGATATATTTTGGATTTAAACTAAAACGAACCGGATCGCCTTGTCCGCTATATGGAACAGGACCAGTGCTTACAAAAGCTTGGAATACATTTGAAGCTACAATAAAAGCAACAATAACCATAGCAGCTAGATTAAATTTAGTTAATTTTCTAAAGCTAGATCCTTCCATTTCTTTTTCAAAAGAACCAAATTTTGGAGCAAAGGCAAAAATAACACCAAGTAGTAAAACTACAGCCCAAAATACCACTTCAGCCCAAAAATAAGTATGTAAACCAAAAATAGGTAAACCAAAACCTTGATCAAGATCACGGTGTGCATGGCCGCTTATATGATTAAATGATTGCCATAAACCAAAAGCTGTTGCGATTAAAAGGAAAGCTAAAAATTTACCTTTCATACCATAACGTACAACAAATAAAGCCGCTACGCCGATGAAAATCATTGATTCTCTTTGACCCCAGCAAGAAGTACAAGGGCTATCACCTAGCATATAGCCAAAGATTAAATTTGCAATTCCAACAGGCAATAAAATAACCAAAAAGCCTGCTAAGCACATTAAAAAATAAAAGAATTTAGTTTTGTTAATATCACACATATTTGCCACCTTATAGATTCATTAGGCCTAAGATTGCGCCTGATTTACGACCTAAATAGTCAAATACCATAATAGCCCATGAAATTACAAGTATAGAAAAAGCTAATTTTTCTTTTTCTGGTTTAACTATCATGAGGACTATGGCGATAAAGATTAACAAAAGTTCTAAAAACTCCATCATTTCCCCTTTAAAATAAAATAAAAACCGCCGATTTTACTATATTAGAATAAATAAAAATAAAATATTAAACTGAAAAAGAGATTTGATTTAAAAAGTATAAAAAAATGAGTAGTTTTGAGACTTAGAAGTCATCAAAACTTAAGCTTCCTTTGGAGTAATTTGTAACCTTGCTTTCAAAGAAATTACTCTTTTGATCATTAAATTTAGAAAAATCATCTACCCATTTAATAGGATGTTTTGCATTATAGATTTTATCAAGATTAATTGCAATTAGTCTTTGATCAACAAGATAATGAATATATTCTTCTATAATATCATCTGTAAAACCCATGATTTGATTTTGAGTGATGTATTTACCCCATTTAATTTCAAGTTCACCTGCTTTTTTAAACATATCATAGATTTTATTTACATTGGTATCATTAAACAAATCAGGTCTTTCTTTGCGCACAGAATTAATCATATTTTGAAATAATAGCAAATGTGTAATCTCATCTCTTTGTATAAAGCGTATCATTTGTGCTGATCCTAGCATTTTCCCTGCGCGCGCTAAAGCATAAATAGCAGTAAAACCACTATAAAAATATACTCCTTCTAAGATTTGATTTGCTACCATTGCAAGTAATAGTTTGTTATCATCTACTTCACCGGCTAATTCTTCATAAATGCTTGAAATGAAATCATTTTTTTCTCTTAAAGTTTCATCATGTTTTTCCATTTCATAAATTAAGTCTGTATTTTCACAGATTGCTTCAACCATTACTGCATAAGATTTTGAGTGATTTGCTTCTTCATAAGCTTGTCTTGCTAAAACTGCATTGATTTCAGGTGCTGTGATGTAAGGATTAATATTATCAGCAAGATTGTTTGTTTGAAAACTATCCATTGAGATAAGTTGAGACCAAACTAAATCATACATTCTTTTTTCTGCTACGGTTAGATTACAGCGATAATCAAGTGCATCTTTGGTTGTATCTACTTCTTTTGGAAACCAAGTATTTGCCTCCATTAAATCCCAAAGCTTTAAAGCCCAAGTGTATTTTGCTTTAGTAAAATTTAAAATCCCATGAGGATTACCATTAAATACTTTTCTATCATTTAAAGTTTCATTTGATTTTGGATTATAAATTCTTTTTCTATTCATTTTTCTACCTTTGTGACAATAACACTTTGGCTTAAAATATCATGCAAAGCCAAAGTATCTTTTCTTAAAAAACTTACCAAAAACCCAATCAATAAACCAAAACTTACGATAAAAATTATATAGCGTAAGAGTATTCTAAAAAAATTAAGTTTTTGGCCATTTTTAAGATCAATTAAATATAAATCATAAGCTTTAAGTCCAGGACTTTGAGCTTTTTTTGCTAAAAATAAGGCCTGTATAAGCCCAAAAAGCAAAGAACATAAAAAAATTATAAGTTGATTGTTTAAAAAGGCTTCTTTAGAGCCAAGTGTAAAATAAAATAAATACAAAACAGGCACATAAAGCAAAAATAGATCAATCAAAAAAGCTTTAAATCTTAAAAAGCGAGTAGCTATTTTTGCTTTAGTTTTCATTAGTTTCCACGACTACCAGGCTTGATAGCTTTGGTGCCTTTTTCACAAAGTGGACAAGCATTTGCTTCATAAATATCAAATTCGAAATTTCCTAGTGCAAAAAGTGGTAAATTTTCAGGCAGTTTTGCATTTTCTTTTCTAGGGTTGTTTAAATTTTTTACCGCACAAAAACCACGATTTGCTAAAGCTGCAAAGCCTACTACTTCCCCACCTAAGCTTTTGATGATTTTTGCACTCTCAAGTGCAGAACCACCTGTTGTAATAATATCTTCACAAACGATAAATTTTTCGCCTTTTTTTACTTCAAAACCACGTCTAAGACTCATCACTCCTTCTACGCGCTCAGTGAAAATAAAGCGTTTATTGCAAGCTCTAGCAAGCTCATAACCTGCTAAAATTCCACCCAAGGCAGGAGAACAAATGCTATCAAATTCAATGTTAAAACTAGCAATAACTTTTGCAAGCTCCTCACAAAGTTCACCTGCTAGTTTTGGATTTTCTAAAACTTTAGCACTTTGAAGGTAAAACTCAGAGTGTTTCCCTGAGCTAAGCAAGAAATGCCCTTGTAGGTATGCCCCACAATCTTTATAAATTTGTTCTAAGTTCATTATCAAACCTTTAAAAGTTCTGCTTCTTTATTTTTAACTAATTCATCTACTTTTGCTGTGTAATTATCAGTTTGTTTTTGAACCTCATCATAAGCTTTTTTGGCTTCATCTTCTGAAATTGCTTTATCTTTTTCTAATTTTTTAACCGCATCATTTGCGTCTTTTCTAATGTTTCTAATGGCTACTTTAGCCTTTTCTCCCATAGCTTTGGCATTTTTAGCATTTTCTTCTCTTTGTTCTCTTGTCATAGGTGGAAAGAATAATTTCACACTTTCACCATCATTGTTTGGATTTACTCCTATATTTGCTGCAGCTATGGCACTTTCTATAGCTTTTAGCATTGATTTTTCCCAAGGAGTAATGCTTATGGTTGAAGCATCGGTTGCTAAAACTGTTGCTACCTGATTAAGCGGGGTTGCACTACCATAATAATCAACATGAATATGATCAAGTATGTTGATATTTACTTTACCAGTTCTTATAGTGGTAAAATCTTTTTTTAAGGCCTCTAAGCTTTTATCTGATTGTTGTTTTTGTTTGGTATAAATTTCATTTAGCATGGTTTATCCTTTTTATTTGCTAGTGTTGCTTTCGCTAATTGGGGCACTTGGTGCAACTGGAATGTTAGTTGTGTTTGTCTCAGGTGCTTTTGGTAAAATTTGTTCTGCTTTTTCAGCAAGTGAGTTAGAATTAGCATTATTATACATATAGCTAAGAGCAATTGTATTAGCAATAAGTAAAACACCCATTACAAAAGTAAATTTAGCTAAAAATCCCGCAGGACCTTTTGCTCCAAATAAACTTTCATTACTTCCACTATAAGCTCCAAGTCCTATGCTTGAACTTTTTTGTAATAAAACTGCAATACAAATAATTACAACAATTGCAAATTGCAAAATAATTAAAAGAGTAGTCATGAATTTTCCTTATTGAAAATAAAATGAGTATTTTAACTTAAAAAGTTTGATAAAAACTTGAAAGAGGTAAAGAAAATTTGCGAGAAAAAATCTCGCAAATTTTTATCTGCTATTAAAGCTTCTTAAAATATTAAGAAGAGAGATGAAAAGGTTGATAAAATCAAGATAAAGAGCAACTGCGCCTTCGATTGGTGTTTCATAGTTTCCTCTAATGATGTTTTGAGTATCATAAAGGATGTAAAAAGAAAATAAAATCGCACCAATACCAGAAATAACTAAACTCACAAGTGAGCTTTGGAAAAATAGATTAATTAAAGAAGCCACTACGATAACGATTAAAGCTATAAAAAGCATTTTTCCCATCATAGTAAAATCTCTTTTTGTATTCATAGCAAATACACTTAAAGCACCAAAAGCTACTGTTGTTAAAGCAAAAGCTTGAGCGATGATGCTAGCCCCTGCAGGAAGTGCTAAAACTGAATATAAAAGTGGTGTTAAAGTAAGCCCTGAAACAAAAGTAAAGGTAAAAAGTAAAATTAAATTAAGCGGAGTTTCTCTTTTTTTCCATTGTAATGCAAACAATAAACCAATTTCAACAACAAATAAAATCCAAAAAGTTGCTTGAGATTGTGCAAATAAATGCGCTAGAGCAAAAATTCCTATGTAAGCGCCCGCTGTTGCAGCTAATAATGAAGCAGCAAAAAGCTGATAAGTTTGTTTTATAAAAATGCTTAAATCACTTCTAGCATAACCTTCAAATTCTTGAGTTTTAGAGTTAGAATAATCTCTATCATAAAGACTCATTAAAATCCTCCAATAATTTTTAAAACCAAAATTTACAAAAAAAAGATAAATGAAAGATTAAAACTACATAAAAATATAACAAAAAATAAATTTATTGATTTGGTTTAAGTAAAAATAATTTTAGTATAATGTCTTGTTAAAATACAAAAAAGGACTATTCTTGAAAGACTTGATCGATGGTGCTTTAAAATTTATGCAAGAAGATTTTAAAGAGCATGCAGAGCTTTTTGAAAGTTTAAAAAACAAGCAAAATCCTCATACGCTTTTTATAGGTTGTGCTGATTCAAGAGTGATACCAAACTTAATCACTAATACAGGTCCAGGCGAGCTTTTTGTTGTAAGAAATATAGGCAATATCGTTCCACCTTATAGAGTCGGGGATGATTTTTTAGCAACTACTTCAGCTATTGAATATGCTTTTAATTCTTTACATATAAAAAATATTATAGTTTGCGGTCATAGTAATTGCGGAGGCTGCGCGGCTTTATATGCAAATGAAAATGATTTAAAAAATATGCCTAATGTCAAAAAATGGCTTACTTTGCTTGAGCCTATAAAAAATAAGGTTTTAAAGATTGCAGGTAGTGATTTAGCTATGCGTTCTTGGATGACTGAAAAAATGAATTTGGTAAATTCTTTGCAAAATTTATTAACTTATCCAGGCGTTGAAGAAGCTTTAAATAAAAAAGAAATTGAACTCCATGCTTGGTATTACATCATAGAAACGGGTGAAATTTATGAGTATGATTTTAATTTTGAAAATTTTGTTTTAATTCAAGAGAGAGCGAGAAAACCATGAAAAAGATTCTTAGCATTATTTTGCTTTTTTTATTTGTTAATGCTTTATATGCACAAGAAAAAAACGCTTTAGAGGATAAAAATAGTATTTTTGCCCTAGTGCAAAATTACATAGAGCTAAATTTACTTTTAGAAAGTTTTAAAAATAGCGATACAAATAGCAGTGAATTTCAAGATAATATTAAAGAAATAGAAAAACAAAAAGCTGCAATTTTAACTACTTTACCTTTAAAAATGGTATCTCAAAAAATTGATGATAAAGAGGCGAAAGACTTTTTGCAAACTAAAAATGCTTTGCAAAAAAGTGTTGAAAATGCTCAAGCTAAGAAAAGATATTATGATTATGTGGATAATAAAATTAAACTTTTAAATTTAACCTCTGCAGAACATTTTTACCTATGTATCTTTGAATTAGAAAAAGTTTTTATCGAAGGAGCACAAAGTCAGACTATAAGAAGCATTATTGATAAAAGTATTGATGTGCTTAAAGAAGATATGGTTTTTAATTTTACCTTAGATAAAGAAAAAATTAATGATATTACTCAGCTTAGAACCTTAGAAATCAATGAAAATAATTTAAGAAATGCTATTAAATCTTATAATGAAATTTTAGTTTATCTAAGAAACAATGCAAGCTTGCTTGAAACTAACTTTTTATTTACAGGTTTGGGTTTGCAAAATGCGATTAATTATATTAATGAACAAACTTCTATTAGTAGCGTAAATCTTGGAAAAATAGTCATTTCTATCGCTGTAATTGTCTTTTTTTATTCTTTGAAATTTTATCTAGCAAAGATTTTATATTTTATACTTATACGCTTATTTGGAAAAAATTCAGCTAATATGGAGATAAAAACTCATTTTCTAGAAAAACTTCAAGGGCCGGTAGGTTGGTTTTTATTTGCTTATGCTATAGGAATTTGTTTTACTATTTTTTACTATCCTGCGCCTGTAGATATAAGAATTAGCAATATTTTATCTATTGCTTATGTTATTTTAACTGCTTGGCTTGTGATAAATATCTTTGATAGTTATGGCATGGTGATTGTTGCAAAGCTTGCTGAAAAAAGTGGTAAGCGTGAAGTGGTTAATTTAATCATTAAAATTTTATATTTTATCATTATAGTGATAGCTGTTTTATTTGTTTTAGCGCATTTAGGGTTTAATATTTCAGCATTAATTGCATCTTTAGGTATTGGTGGTTTAGCTGTGGCATTAGCAGCTAAGGATATTATCGCAAATTTCTTTGCTTCCGTGCTTTTGCTTTTTGATAATAGTTTTAATCAAGGCGATTGGGTGGAAATTTCAGGTATAGAAGGAACCATAGTAGAAATTGGACTTAGAAAAACCACTATTAGAACTTTTGATAATTCTTTAGTATTTTTACCAAACTCAACCATCATGGGAACAAATATAAAAAATTGGAGCAAAAGAAAAATAGGACGCCATGTAAAATTATTTATCGGTGTCACTTATGATGCAAGACCTGAGCAACTTGAACAATGTGTAGAAGATATAAGATATTTATTAGCAACTAGTCCTTTGATAGCCCAAGTTGATGATAGCGCGTTAAATCATGGTGGAACGCGTGCTAGATACAGACAAAATTTGGTTTCAGTAAATGACTTAGAAGGGTATAAAAATAACACTTATGTGGCTGTGAGTGGTTTTGGTGCAAGTTCTATTGATATAGAAGTATATTTTTATACCAAAGCAGTAGATGCAGGTGGTTTTAGAGAGGCAAGACAAAGTATTTTGCTTGAGTTAATGAAAATTGTTGAAAGAAATAAACTCAGCTTTGCTTTTCCTTCGCAAAGTCTTTATATAGAAAAAATCAATAAAGAAGACAAAGAAGAGCTATTATCTTAATAAGCTCTTCTTTGATTATCGCATTCAACTATAATTTTTTCAGCGATGATAATACTTCCATTTTTACTGCCTTTAATTTTAACAAGGCTTCCTTTTTTTAAATCTTGTACATTAGCTTGTTTTTTATTGCTTCCAAAAATTCCACAATTATAAATATCAATACGTGTTTGGGGTAAAATTGTGATGATTAAATTATTATCAAAACTTGTTTGAATGCTTATTGTGTGAGCTGTGGTGTTTTTTAAGATGCCTTGAACTTTATAAGCAAATGCAAAAGTGCTAATGCAAACTAGTATAAGAAAAAAACGCATTAAAATAACTCCTTTTTAGGAGTTATTTTGCTTAATAAGCTCTTTTTTTGCATTCGATTTTGATTTCTTTAGCAGTTATATTTTGAACTTGATTTGGTGTTTGTGGATTTGGTGTTGTTTGAGCATAGCCATGGAAAACTTCAGCTTCTATAAAAGTTCCTACTTTTAAATCTCTAAAAGTGCCGTATTTATCCATACCAAAAATACCACAATCATCCATATCAATTTCAGTATTTGGTAGAATTTTTACATTCATTTTTTGACCGTAAGTGGTGTCAATTAAAATGGTTTTTGCACCATCATTTACATCTACTATCACTCCATAAATTCCATCTGCATAAGCAAGACTTGAAAGACCTAAAACTGTTAATAATGTAGCGATTTTCTTTTTCATTTTTTCTCCTTTATTTTTTATGCAAGAATTATATAATTTTTTGAGTGAAGCAAGAGTGAATTTAGATATAATTTGAAAAATTTACTAAAATGAGGTATTTATGAGAGGGTTTTTACATTGTTTTTTTGCATTTTTGCTTGCAAGTTTATTGTTTGCTTGTTCTAAAAATGAAGATAAAAGCTCTGCTATAAGAGCTTATGGTTTTAATGAAAACACGCAAAGTATTTTTATAGAGTTTAATACTAATATTATTAATCAAGAAATAGGCGTTATAAAAGAAAGAGAAATTATTGTTAATAATCAAAATACAAAAGTAAAATATGAGCTTGAAACACCCACAAGATTAAATATTTTTACAGCTTTAAAAGCAAATCAAGCATATGATATTTTTATAAACTTAAATGATATTTTAGCAAATGAAAAAGTGCAATTAAAAGTCCAAACTCCTTTTGAAAAACTAGATATTAAAGGATATTTTCAAAATATTTCAAATGATGAGAGTGTATTAATTTTAAATATTCAAAGTTTTTATACTCTTAATAAAGATGAATTGTTAAAAGCTATTAAAATTACTGCACAAGAAAAAGAAATTCAAATAGATAAAATCATTATCCAAGGTGATATAGCAAGTATATATTCTAAAGCACTAAGTATCAAAAATACTAATACTAATGTAAAAGTAGTTTTTGATAAAGAAATTTTAGGTTTAGAGAAAAATATAGATTTAGAGTATATTTTGCTTGCAAAGAGCGAATTTGTTTTTCAAAATGCAAATATAGTTAATAAAAACATAGAATTGCTTTTTTCTCAAAATATTTCACAAGATCAGAATTTAAAAGAATTGATTTTTATTACCCCAGAAGTAGATTTTAAAGCATTAGCTTTTGGAAATAAAATCAAGCTTACAGGTAATTTTTCCCCAAATAAAACTTATGAAATTCAACTTGCTCAAGGGATTAAAAGTGCTGATGGAATTAGTACAAAAGAAAATTACAAAACTCAAGTAAGTTTAAAAGACTATGAGCCTGCTATAAGTTTTACAAATCAAGGAGTGTTTTTATCTAGCAAGGCGAGTAAAAAAATAGCTTTTAAGAGTATGAATATTAAAAAGGTTCGTTTGGAAGTTTATCAAGTATTTTCAAATAACTTAAGTGAATATTTAAGATATAAAAATCTTCAAGGTGCTAAAAATTTAAGCGATTATGATAGTGATATTTTTTCAGAGAGTGATTATACTAGTGAAATAGTGTTAAAAAAAGACTTTGATATAAAAAATACCAAAAATCAATGGCAAGAAAATGAGATCGTATTAGATGGTTTGAAAGATTTAAGTGGCGTGTTTATAGTCAAGCTTTATTTTAAAGAAGAGGATGTTGATTATGTTTTTGATGAGGGAATGGAGAGTTGGAAAAAATATAGATTTTTTAACCAAAAAGCAAAAGTAAGCAAGAACTTAATTTTTTCAGATATAGCTTTGATTGCTCAAAATTTAAATAAAAAGCTTTTTGTAGATGTGAGAGATTTTACCACGCAAAAGGCTTTAGATGGGATCAAGGTTGATGTTATTAGCAAAAGTAATCAAGTTTTAGCTTCTAAAATGAGTGATGATAATGGTTTGGCTGTTTTTGATGATATTGATGAATCAAAAGCTTTATTTATCATTGCTTCAAAAGATAAACAAGCTTCTATTTTACGTTTAAGTTCGCCTTTATTGTATGATGGTTTTGATGTAGATGGTTTTGATTTAACTTCTCAAAATAAAGTATTTATTTACACAGAAAGAGGGGTTTATAGACCAGGTGATGATATCCATTTAACTATGGTTGCAAGAAATGATAAAGGAGTTGTTAATCATCCTATATTTTTAAGTTTTTTTGACCCACGCAATAAAAAGCTTTTGGATAAAATCAAGCTTGAACCTTTAAGTAATGGAACTTTTTATAAAAAGATTTCACTCGATCAACAAGCTTTAAGTGGAGTGTATTTAGCTAGAGTAGAATTTGCAAATATGGTTTTTGATAAAGAAATTTTAGTGCAAAATATAGTGCCAAATCGTATAAAAGTATCCATGCAAGCTCCAAAAAGTATAAAAGAAAATGAAAAATTAGATTTTAATATTAGCTCAAAATATCTTTTTGGAACACCAGCGAGTAATTTGCAATATCAAGCTGATTTATTTGTGAGTAAAAAAGAATATAAAAATTCAAAATACCCAGAATATATTTTTTCAAATCCTAGTGTTTTAGTACAAAAATATCAAGATAATTTAAAAGGTATGTTAGATAAAAATGGCTTTACAAAGCAAGAATTTACTTTAAATGACTTTTTAAAAAATACCCCATATAATTTAGAAGCTAGTATAAGGGCTAGAGTTTTTGAAAAAGGTTCAAGATCGGTTGAAGCACTTGTAAATTCACAAGTAATATTGCATGAGTATTTTGTAGGTATTAAGCGTTTAAAAAATCACTATTTAAGCTCAGGTTCTATTATCAATTTTGAAGCCATTGTAAGTGATTTAGATGAGAATTTGATAGCAAATAGGGAAATTAAATATACTATTTATGCAAATGATTATTCTTGGTGGTGGGATTATGATAATTATGATGATTTTTTAAAATCACTCAAAAAAGATAAAAACACACAAATCATTACTCAAGGAAGTATTTTAAGTAAGGATAAACCGGTTAAAATAGAATTTGATCCAAAAGAATATCATGGTGAAATGTTCATAGAGCTTGAAGATGTACAAAGTAAAACAAGCACAGGAGAGTTTTTTTATATTAGTAGTTTTGGTGCGCCAAGTAATGCTGATATAGTGAGTTCTTTAAAAATAAAAAGTGATAAAAAAGAATACAAGCCAAATGAAACAGCTTTTGTAGAATTTGAAAGTGTTAAGGGCGCAAAAGCCGTTGTTACTTTAAATGATAATGCAAAGGTTTTAAAACGCTTTGTGATAGATACGCATGAAGATATTACAAAGGTTGAAATTCCTATTCTTAAAGAATATATGCCAAATGTTTATGTGAGCGTGATTTTACTTCAAGATTATGATCAATATACCAATGATAGAGCCTTAAGACTTTTTGGTGTGGTGCCTTTAAATGTAGTAGATGAGCAAAGTAAAATTGAACTTGATTTAAAAGTACCGGATAAAATCATGCCAAAACAAGATTTTGAAGTAGAAATTCAAAGTAAAAACAAGCAAAGTTATACTTATACTGTAGCTATTGTAGATGAGGGCTTGCTTGATGTGAATGCTTTTAAAACCCCAGATATTTGGGAATATTTTTATCAAAAAATTCGCTTTAATATGAGCATATATGATACCTATGATAAAATCATTGCTAAAAATATTTCTAATGCTTCTAAGGTATTAACTACGGGTGGTGATGTTTTCTTAGAAAGTAGAGCAAATAAAAGCAAAAATGATGAAAAAGCAAGACGCTTTAAGCCTGTTGTGTTGTTTCAAGAGCCAGTACAAAGTGATGAAAATGGTTATGCAAAATTAAAATTTAATATGCCATCATACTTAGGTTCGGTTAGGGTTATGGTAGTGGCAAACAACTTAGCAGGTTTTGGCAGTGCTTCTAAAGATATCCAAGTTAGCGCACCTGCTGTAATGCTTGAAACTTTGCCAAGGGCTTTAAGGCTTGATGATGAGTTTAAGCTTTTGGTGCAAGTATTTAAAGTAGATGATGATGTAAAAAATGCAAAACTTAAACTAAAAACAAAAAATTCACTCATAAATTTTGAAAACGATGAAATTTTAATTGATTTTGGTAATGAAAAAACAAAAGATATTTATGTTAATGCAAAAGTAAATTCAAACAAGCTTGGAGTGGAAGAAATAGAGTTAAGTTTAAATGCAAAAGATTACACCTATGCTCAAAATACGCAAATTGATATAAAAGCGCTAAATACCATTACTTATGAGGGTAAATCTTTTAAAATTCCTGCAAATACTTCTATGGAATTTAAAATCACACAAGATTATATTAATCCAGTGGCATTTTTAAGTGTGAGTTCTAAGCCTATTTTAAATATAAATCATAGATTAAAATACTTGCAAAATTATCCTTATGGATGTATAGAGCAAAGTACTTCAGCAGTTTTACCACAACTTTTTTTACAAAAACTTGATCAAGGAGCAAGTGAGCAAAAAAATATTAACAATATCAATGCATTGTTAAGTAAATACGCAAATTTTCAAACCGCTAATGGTGGTTTTGCTTATTGGCAAGGACTTAAAGATTCTGATGCTTGGGGAAGTAATTATGCGGGTATGTTTATGATTTTGGCTAAAGAAAGAGGCTATTATGTGAGTGAGGGTATGTTTAAAGCATGGCTTGATTATCAAAAACGCTATGTTTTAAAAGCTCAAACAAATAAAGAAATAAGAATAAATTCTTTATATCTTCTGGCCTTAGCCAAAGAGCCAAATTTAAGCATAATGAATGCTATTTATGAAGATAGTGCTTATTTGCAAAGCCTAAATAATGTAAGTCTTTGGCAACTTAGCGCAGCTTATAAATTAGCAGGTTTTGATGAGGTAGCTTTAAATATAGCTAAAAATTTAAGCACAAAGCCTGATGAAAAAGCTAATTATACTCACACCTATGGATCTTTTCTAAGAGATGAAGCTATTATTGCAAATGCGTATAAAATAATCTATGGTAAAGATAATGATGAATTATTAGATGATATTAAAAAAACTTTAGAAAGCCAAGCTTGGCTTAGTACTCAAAGCACAGGTTATGCTTTATATGCTTTGGCAAATAGTTTTAGTGATGAAAACTCTAAAACTATCAATGCAAGAGTAAAAATTAATGGTGAGGATAAAAAGCTCAATACAACTTTTTCTAAATTTGAATTTAATCAAGGCAGCGCTTTGATAGAAGCTAAAGAAGATACTTATGTACATTTTGGAGTAGAGGGTATTAAAAAAGGTATTGCCGAGCCTTTTGCGCAGCGTATGTATATAGAAAGAAGTTTTTATGATGAAAATGGAAATGAAATAGATGAAAGTGCTATAAAAAGTTCTCAAATTTTTTATATGAAATTAAAAATATCAAATAAAAATTATCCAGGCGCTTCTAATATAGCTTTAACTCAAATTTTACCAAGTGGATGGGAGATAGTGCATGATCTTTTAGATGATGAAACTCCTGATTTTGTGAAAAATTCTTATTATGATTTTGTCGATATAAGAGATGATAAAATCATGTATTTCTTTCCTTTATATTCTGATGAATCAAGAGAATTTTTTGTGAAATTAAGTGCTGTTACTCCAGGTGTTTATACTTTGAGTGGAGCTTATGCTGAAGCAATGTATGATAATGCTTATAAAGCTTTAAGTGAGAGTAAAAGAGTCAAAGTAGTGCAGTGAAAATCAAAATAAGCCTTGCAATATGCTTTTTAAGCCTATGTTTTTACATAGGCTTAGTTTATTTTAGTTTTGATAGCAAGGATTTATTTAAAGGCACTTATAGCAAGGTTTTGCTTGATAAAAACAAAGAAATTCTTAGTGTATTTTTAGATTCTAACGAACAATGGCATTTAGAGAGTGAGTTTATACCGCAAAAATTAAAAAGTGCAGTTCTTTTATATGAAGATAAAAATTTTTATTCTCATTATGGAGTAGATTTTTTAGCGCTTATAAGAGCTTTTAAAAATAATCTTTTTTCAAGCAAAAGAAGTGGTGCAAGTACAATTTCTATGCAAACAATCAAACTTCTAGAGCAAAATAAACGTACATATTTTAATAAATTTAACGAAATCATCAAAGCTTTTGCTTTAGAAAGTGCTTATGAAAAAGATGAAATTCTAAAGCTTTATTTAAACAATGCCCCTTATGGAGGAAATTTAGTAGGTGTTGCAAGTGCGGGTTTGTTTTATTTTGAAAAAGATTTAAAAGATCTTACTTGGAGTGAAGCAGCCTTGCTTGCTGTGCTTCCTAATAATCCAGGTTTGATTAATCTTGAAAAAAACAAAGATAAGCTTTTAAAAAAACGCAATGCCTTGCTTGATAGGCTTTTTGAAAAGGGATATTTTTCTAAAGATATCTTAACTCTTGCAAAGGCTGAAAAACTTCCTAGTTTTAAAGCAAGAAAAAACTTAGCTCCGCATTTAGCACGTAGGCTTTTAGCGGATAAAGAAAAAATCATTTCTAGTATAGATAAAAAAATTCAAATCAAATTTGAAGAAAAAGCTAAGGAATATTCTTATAAATTAGAGCAAAAGGGTATAAAAAATTTAGCTATATTATTAGCAGATACCAAAACAAATAAAGTTTTAGCTTATGTAGGTTCTAATGATTTTTATGATTTTTCAAGTTTTGGTCAAGTTGATGGAGTTATTGCAAAGCGTAGTGTGGGTTCAACCTTAAAACCTTTGCTTTTTGCTTTTGCCATAGATGAGGGGTTTATAGTACCTGAATCTTTAATGCTTGATGTGCCTACATATTTTTCTAATTTTGCTCCACAAAATGCAAATAAAAAATACCATGGTTTTGTTAGCGCAAAAGAATCTTTGCAAAAATCACTTAATATCCCTTTTGTAAGCTTGCTTGCAGAATATGGGTATGAGAAGTTTTTTTATAAACTCAAAGATATTTTAGATTTTGAAGATGAAAATTTTAAAAAATACGGACTTTCTTTGATTTTAGGTACAAAAGAATTGAGTTTAGAAGATATGGTAAAAATTTATCTGGGACTTGGAAATTATGGAAATTTTAAAGAGCTTTTGTATGAAGAAAATACATTTGTTAAAAAAGATAAAAAACTTATTAGTGATGGAGCAAGCTTTTTAACCTTACAAACCTTAAAGGATTTAGATAGAGTAGGTTTAAGACAATATGATTTTAATACTATCATCTCTTGGAAAACAGGTACAAGTTATGGTAGAAAAGATGCCTGGGCTATAGGAACTTCTCCAAAATACACTTTAGGAGTATGGGTTGGAAATTTTAATGGCGAAGCAAATGCAAATTTATATGGTGTGAGTATAGCAGGAGAATTGTTTTTTGAGCTTTTAGCTTTACTTGAGGGAGTTAATTTAGAATTTGAAAAACCTAGTGATTTGGTTGCTATAAAGATAGAAAATCAAACAGGGTATAGATATGATTATAAATTTGATTTTAAAGAGGTACTTTACCCACAAAGTGCAAATGTTTTAAGGACTTCACCATTTTTAAAAGAAGTTTTTATGTATAAAAACAAAGAAGTTGATTCTTTAGATGAAAATTTCATCCATACAAAGAAAAAGATTATATTAAATTTACCTTCTAATGCACAAGCGTTTTTTGCAAAAGAAAGGCAAAATTTGCAAAATTATAATCAAAATTTAAAAATTATTTATCCATTAAATAATCTTAATATCATTTTACCAAAAGATTTAAAAGGTTCACAAAAATTATTAATAAAGCTTACAAATCCTAGAAAAGAAAAGCTTTTTTGGTATTTAAATCAAGAGCTAATTTTCGAAGGTAAGGAAGAATCTTTGGCCTTAAATTTAAAAAAAGGTAAATATACTCTTAATATTATTAGCGAAAATGGACAAAGTGATTTTGTAACTTTTAATATATTTTAAATATAAATAGTAAAAAATACTAACTAAAAATCCATTACCCCCCCCCTATTTTATAGTATTTTAAGCGATAAAAAATAAAAGTAATTATAATTCTTATAAAATAAATAAAAATAAAATAATTTTTTATATTTTTTTAATAAAAATTATTTATAATAACAAGAATATTTTACCACTTAATATCTAAGGAGAGAAAATGCGAAATTGGAGTCTTGGTGCAAAAATTGTCTTCGTGGCAATTATTACTGTTATTTTAATTTTGAGTGCTTTGTCTTTGCTTATTATTAACAGATCTACTGCTATTTTAAACACGCAGATAGAAAATACACTTACAGCTTCTGTACATCGCTATGGAAATCAAGCTGAAGCAAGTATCAAGTCTTTATTTGTAAGTGCTATTGGTACTCAAAGAACATTAAACAATCTTATTTCAGAAGGTGCTATAAACCCAAAAAGGATAGAAAATATTCTAGGGGAAGCTATTGATGCAAACCATGATGTATCTTATGGTTATTATTATTTGCAAGATGGTTCTGTATATAAAAATTTAGGTGTTGATACAAAATACTTTACAAATAATAATGAATTTATGGTTTTGATGAAAGATAATGACGCAAACAATGCTGGCGGTATGCAAACTATAGCAGCGAGTGAAGAAATAGCTTCAACACAAGCTATTAAAAATTTAATGGGTGGTGATAAGCTTTATTTTGGTGAACCAAGATGGTATAACATCCAAGGTAATAAATTTTTAGGACTTAATGTAGCTGCACCTATTGTAAATAAAGAAGGCAAGGCAATAGGTGTTGTTGGTATGCTTTATGATCTTAAACCTATTGCAGATTTTTTAAATGATCCATCAAGATCAATTTATCAAGGAGCAAGAAGGATTTTAATAGCAAGCAACGGTGTCATAGCTACACATCCAAATGCAGATTTTGTTACTAAGAAAATTACGGATGTTAATAAAAATGCAGCTCATGTGATAGAAGCTCAAAAAACTATCCATGCAGGAGCTATTGATTATATAGCAGATGATGGCAGTGAATATCATGGAGCTATAAGGGTATTTGAAGTGTGGCCAAATACTGGAATTCATTGGGCTATGTTGGCTGTTGTGCCTAATGAATCTGTGTATGCACCAATCGTAGATCTTAGAAATATCATCTTGGTAAGTTCTGTTATAGCGGTTATTTTTATCGTGATTGCAATCAGTATTTCTGTAAAAAGAATTGTTTCTGTTAGAGTACAAAGACTTCAAAGTCATTTAATGAAATTTTTTAGATACCTAAATCATGAGGTTGCAACAGTAGAAGTTTTAAAACCTAGATATAATGATGAAATAGGCAAAATGGCTGGTGTGATTAATGATAATGTTCAGTATATTCAAACTTGCTTGGAAAAAGATGACATTACTGTGCAAAATATTTTAGAAGTTTCTTGTGAAATAGAAAAAGGATATTTCACTCAAAGAATAGAGGCAAATCCTGTAAATCCAAAACTTGTAGAATTAAAAGAAGTATTAAACAAAATGCTTGAGGATATGGAATTAAAAATAGGTAGGGATTTAAATGAAATAGAAAGAGTTTTTGCAAGTTTTAAAAATCTTGATTTTTCCGATAAGCTTGAAAATGCAGAAGGTGAGATAGAAAAATCACTTAATGCAGTAGGCGCAGAGATTAGAAAAATGCTTCAAGCTTCATTAAGTCAAGGTGAAATGCTTCAAACTAAAGCTGATGCTTTAAAAGAGAGTGTTTTAAAACTTAATGATGGTGCGCAAAAACAAGCTGATTCTTTACAAGAAAGTGCCGCTGCAGTTGAAGAGATGAGCGCTTCTATGAATGCAGTAGCAGCAAGAACTGAAGAGGTTATTAAGCAAAGTAGTGATATTAAAGATGTAACCGATGTTATTAGAGATATTGCTGATCAAATTAACCTACTTGCATTAAATGCAGCTATTGAAGCAGCACGTGCTGGTGAACATGGACGTGGCTTTGCTGTTGTTGCTGATGAAGTTAGAAATCTAGCAGAAAGAACTCAAAAGTCTTTAGGTGAGATTGAAGCTAATACTAATATCTTAGTTCAATCTATTAATGAAATGGGTGAGAGTATTAAGGAGCAAGCTTTAGGAATTTCGCAAATTAATCAATCTGTTTCAGTAATTGATGGTTTAACTAAAGAAAACTCACAAATTGCTCATGCGACTAATTCTGTAGCTAATGAAGTTGATTCTATGTCAGCTGATATTGTAGCAGAGGTTAGAAGAAAGAAATTCTAAAAAACTACCCTTTAAAGGGTAGTTTAATTTATAAAATATTCTTGAATTTTATTTTTATCTTCAAAAGCCATGCTTTGGAAAATTTTATCTTTAAAGCCTATTTTGTATTTTGTATTATTTTGAGTTTTAGCATAAGTTAGTGCTATGCTTAGAGCAAGTTCAAGATCTTGTGGATTGATGTTTTCATCCACCAAAGAATAAGCACCTATTAAATCAAAAAGTTTTAATTCTTCATATTTTTGAGTTTTTAATTCTTTTAAAAATTGATTTTCTAGCTCATTTCTACCCACTATCATTTTAGAGCCATTTGGAAGTCTTAAGTGGCGTCCGTATTTTAAAAGTTGAGCATCATTAACTTGCATATTTTTATCAAATTTAATGAAATCTTTGATTTTATTTGAAAAACTCTCAAGTGTGAGCAAACATCCACCACCTGGACTTTCAAAATCTTCAAAACCAAATTTGGCAGCTAGTTCAAGTTGTCTTTTTCTACTTCTTCCACTTATGTTTTCTAACTTTTCTCTATCAACCCAACCTTCACGCTCAGGTTTGGTTAGAGGTAAATTTTTAGCACACATTGGACGCAAGATTAAATCTTCTTCATCAAGAGCTAGTTTTTTAACCTTGGCCATAGCATCATTTCTTTGACTCATTGGGCGTTGACCAACTACTTCCCCTGTGATGATAAAACTTGCATTTTCATCTTTTAACATAGAAAGAGCAGTTTTAAACATAAAAGCATGACAATCTATACAAGGGTTAAAATGTTTTCCATATCCATATTGAGGGTTAAATAAAACTTCTTGCAAATATGCATTTCTTACATCTATCATCTCAAAACTAGCTCCTGCCATGGCAGCGCGCTTTGCCATGAGTTCGCTTTTATCGCTTGTGCTACCAAAGCCTATATTGATATTTAAAGCTTTTACTTCTATACCTTGAGAGCTTATGAGTTTTATAGCAAGCATAGAATCAAGCCCACCACTAAAAAGTGCTAATGCTTTCATTTTTTCCTTTCGAAATTTTTGGCATATTGTAATGAATATTTTTTAATTTTTGTGCAAGTTTTTATTTAAAAAACTTCTTCTTCAAAGTTATAATGAATTGCTTTTTTATCTTTGATATTTTTTTGTAATCTATTTAAAAATAATTCCAAGCTTTTCTCATCATCTAAAAAATGCACGCTTTTTAAAACTTCTATCAAGTGATTAAAAAAAACTTCATCATTTTGATAGCTTTTTTTGATTTTTTCTAAATTTTGATTGAGTAAATTATAAATTTGTTTTTTAAAGGCTTGTTTTAAATTTAAACTTTTTAATTTATTAAAATATGCAAGGTTGATCTTGCAAATAGCATATAAAAATTCTTCTAAATTGCTTAAGTTTTTGATATTTTCAAATTCATAAAGCTCTCTTATACTAGGATCTTCAAAGTTTTTTTGTTCTAAAATAGCTTTAGTAATATCTTGGTGTAAAAAATATTCTTTTGTGCTTAAAAGCTTAAAAAGCCCTATGGTTTCATTATTTTCATATAAAAATTTCAAAAGCTCTAACTCGCTTATATTGTTGATTTTACTTTGTTTTATAGGATTAATGAAGCTTATTTTTCTTGTATTTTTAGAAAGTTTAATATCATTAATATTTACACCCAAAAGATTTGCTACTAAAGTAGTGTAGGAATTTGCTATTAAAGGCTCAAGGTTAAAAGTGTATTTTTGTACCTCTTCTAAAGCCTTTTGTTTGCTAAGTGCTGAGTTTAAATCACAACTTGCAATCAAGCTTCTTATATAAAATTCTCCAAGTTCTATACCTTTTTCTAAAATATTAAAAAGTAATTTTTCTTGATGGCTTGCTACAAGTTCAGCCGGATCTTTTCCACCTTCTATTAAGACTACTTTTCCATCAATTTTTGCTAAACTTAGCAAATGTGCTGAACGCACAGCGGCATTAAGTCCTGCATTATCATTGTCAAAACACAAAATTACTCTTGCTTCTAATCTTTTTATTAAAGGTATGTGATTTTCACCCAAAGCTGTTCCCAAAACCGCTACAGCATTTTTAAATCCTGCTTTATGAAAGGCTATAGCATCCATATAGCCCTCACAAATTATCATTTCTTTTTGTTTATAAATGGCATCTTTTGCTAAATTGAGTGCATAAAAAACGCGTGATTTATCAAAAAGTTTGCTTTGGGGAGAATTAACATATTTTGCCATATTTGTTTCATCTAAAGTTCTACCACCAAAGCCTATAAGCAAATTTTTATGATCATAAATACTAAAAGTAATGCGGTTGATAAAACTTGCATAAGCGCCATTTTCATTTTGTTTTATCGCACCTACCTCTAAAGCTTCTTCTTGAGTGATTTGCTCATTTTGTAAAAGTCTTAGTGTTTCATTGGAACTTGGCGCAAAGCCTAGTTCAAAGGTTCTAATATCCTCATCATTTAAGCCTCTTTTATAAAGATAAGCTAAAGCTTCTTTGTTTTTAGCTAGGTTTTGTTTGTAAAAAGCATTAAGAGTAGGCAAGATATGAATGATGGATTTTTTATTATCTTGTTTTTGCGAGGTATAAGTAAGTGAAAAATTACTCCATGAAGCAACTTTTTCCACCGCTTCAACAAAGTTTAATTTCTCATAATCCATTACAAATTTAAAAACATTACCCCCAGCCTTGCATGCAAAACAATGATAAAATCCTTTAATAGAATTAATATGCATACTAGGATTTTTATCATCATGAAAAGGACAAACGCAAACATAGCTTGAGCCTTGTTTTTTTACTTCAACATAATGAGCTATGATATCAACAATATCTGTTTTTTGTAAAAGTTGTTCTATACTTGCTTGTTCTATCATCTTTAAACCTTAAAGAAAATTATATAAGCATTTAGCTATAATTGTTATAAATTTGAAAATTAAGTTGTAAGGTTATGGATTTTTTCTTTGTAGAATACCGCGATCCTTTATTTGGTCTTATTGTTTTGACTGCTTTGGTTTTTATCATAGCTAGCTCACATTATATATGGCGTATTTTTGCAAGTAAAGACCAAAAAAGCAAACTTGATCGTTTTGTAAAAAAATTTGAAATTAATTCCACACACCAACAAATTTTAAAAAATGCCAATTTAAGCATAGAAAATTTAAATTTCTTAGCTCAAATTTTTACCAAAAGTGGTGAATTTGAAAAAGCTGTGGGGATTTATCTCATAGCTTTGCAAAAAGCAAATGAAGCAAGCCAAAAAGAATTTATCTTTTTTTCACTAGCACAAGTTTATCTAAAAGCAGGATTTTTAGAGCGTAGTGTAGAAGCTTTGTTAAATGCCTTAAAAATTAAAGCACGCAATAAAGAAAGCTTAAAACTTTTAAAAATTGTTTATTTAAAACTCAAAGATTATGACAAGGTTTTAGATGTTTTAGAGTGTTTGTTTGAGCTAGGAGAAAATATATATGCAGAAAAAGCCTTGATAAAAGCTTTAAAAATTCAAGCAAGTTCTAAAGAGCAAAAACAAAAACTAAAAGAAATTTTAGCTTTGAGCAAGGATAATGAATATATTTTAAGACTTTGCTTTTTGCATTATAAAGATAAACTTACTCAAATGCCTCAATTTGAAAATGTCATTGATTTGCTTAATGAATGCAAAAGTCCGCTTAATCTTGAAGATGAAAAATACCATGAGTTTTTTTATGCAAAAAATTTAAGCACAAAAGCTATTCCTATCAAAAATCATAAACTAAAAATTTTAAAAATTTTAAACGATAATAAGCTAAGTGCAAATCTTAGCTTTACTTATGTGTGTAATAATTGTAAAAATCAAAGTCCTTTGTTTTTTTATCATTGTCCATTTTGTTATGAATTTGGAAAATGCGAGATTTATTATGAGGTAAAAGCTTGAAAAATATTGAAATTTATACTGATGGTTCTTGCTTAAATAACCCTGGCTTTGGAGGGTGGGCTTATGTTTTAGCTTATAAAAATCATCAAAAAGAACAAAGTGGGGCGTGTGAGAATACAACAAACAACCGTATGGAATTAATGGCTATTATAGAGGCTTTGAAAGCTTTAAAAGAACCATGTGAGGTAAAGTTATACACAGATTCAAATTTAATGGTACAAAGTATTAATGAATGGCTTGAAGGTTGGGTAAAAAAAGATTTTAAGGGTAAAAAAAATATTGATCTTTGGAAAGAGTATTTAAATGTAGCTAAAGATCATAAAATAACTGCTTTTTGGATCAAAGCACACAATGGCCATGAATTAAATGAGCGTTGTGATGAGCTAGCAAGAAATGCAGCCTTAAAGCTCCAAGAAGAAAGGTCAATAAATGCTTAAAAAACTCCAAGAAAGATTAAATTATCATTTTAAAAATGAGCAATTGCTTATCGAAGCTTTGACGCATAAAAGCTATAAAAAGCCTTATAATAACGAAAGATTAGAGTTTTTAGGTGATGCTGTAATGGATTTAGTAGTAGGGGAGTTTTTGTTTTTTAAATTTCAAAAAGACTCAGAAGGAAATCTTTCTAAACTTAGAGCAGCTTTGGTGAATGAAAAATCTTTTGCAACTTTAGCGCAAAAACTTGATCTTGGAGCATGTATTTTTATGTCTATTGCAGAAGAAAATAACGATGGACGCAATAAACCTTCCATACTTTCTGATGCTTTTGAAGCACTAATGGGGGCTTTGTATTTAGAAATAGGTTTTGAAAAAACTAAAAATATAGCATTAAATTTGCTTAATGAAGTTTATCCGCATATTGATACACAAAGTTTGTTTAAAGACTATAAAACAAGACTTCAAGAAATTACACAAGCAAATATGGCAGGCACACCTGAGTATGTTGTAGTAAAGGCTTTTGGGCCTGATCATAAAAAGCAATTTGAAATCGCAGTGAAAATTCAAAGCATAGAAGTAGCAAGATCTATAGCAGGTAGTAAAAAAGAAGCCCAACAACAATGTGCTAAAATCGCACTTGAGAAATTAGGAAAACTATGAATAGCTTTGGAGTAAGATTTAAATTTACAAGCTTTGGCGAATCTCATGGTCAAGCTATAGGTTGTGTGATAGATGGTATGCCAGCAGGGGTGAAATTTGATTTTGATTTTTTGCAAGAAATGCTAGATAAAAGAAAGCCAGGTCAAAATAAATTTAGCACTCCTAGAAAAGAAGGAGATAAAGCTCAAGTTTTAAGTGGGGTTTTTGAGGGTTATACAACAGGAACTCCTATAAGTGTTTTGGTGTATAATGAAAATACACGCTCAAAAGATTATGAAAAAGATGTATTTCGTCCTGCACATGCTGATTTTACTTATTATCATAAATATGGCATTAGAGATTATAGAGGCGGTGGAAGAGCTAGTGCTAGAGAAAGTGTAGCAAGGGTAGCAGCAGGTGCTGTGGCACAAATGCTTTTAAAAGAATTTGACATAGAGATAATGAGTGGAGTTTTTGGGGTAGGAAGTATTGATAGCAAACTTAGCAATGATGAGTTTGATTTTGATTGTGCTAAAAATAGTGAAGTTTATGCTTTAGATAAAAATTTAGAGCAAAGTTTTAAAGATGAAATTTTAAAAGCTAAAAAAGCTAAAAACAGCATAGGTGCTAGAGTTTTTACTAGAGTAAAAAATCCTATCATAGGCTTAGGCGAGCCTTTGTATGATAAGCTTGATTCTAAACTTACTCATGCGATTATGGGGGTAAATGCGGTTAAGGCTATAGAAATAGGAAGTGGTTTTCAAAGTAGTTATATGTATGGAAGTCAAAATAATGATGAACTAAAAGATGGGGTGTTTTTAAGCAATCATAGTGGTGGGATCTTAGGCGGAATTTCTAATGGGGATTTTATCGATATAAAAACATATTTTAAGCCAACTCCTTCTATATTTTTACCCCAACAAACGCAAAATACTCAAGGAAAAAATGTTATACATGAGTTAAAAGGCAGACATGATCCTTGTGTGGGTATAAGAGGCAGTGTTGTGGTAAATGCTATGGTAGCAATTTGCATGGCTGATGCTTTGCTTTTAAATGCAAGCTCAAATTTGCAAAATTTACAACGAGTTTATGGAAAAAACAAATAAAAATTTAATACTTATTTAGATATGATGATAAAATATCTTTAAAAAGGGAGAAATATGAAAAAAAATATTGTGTTTTTTGAAGTTAGAGGTGGTAGCGATAAAGGTGAAGATGGCCATAGAAAAGATACTATGCCTATGGTAAATGCCTTAAAAGAACAAGGTTGGAATGCTGAGGTTATCTTTTTTGAAGTAGAAAAAAAAGATGAAATTTATGAATATGTAAAAAACAATGCCGATGCTTATGTTTCTAGAATCAACCCTGGAAATTTAAAAGAAGAAAACGAGTATTTTGATATGCTTAGAAAACTTTGTGCAAATGGTGTTATAGGTATGCCTCATCCTGATGCGATGATAGGATATGGCGCTAAAGATGCGCTTACCAAGCTTAATAAAACGGCTTTAGTACCTGAAGATACTTATGCGTATTATGATATCAAAACTTTTAAAGAAAGTTTTCCAAAAACTTTAGCAAAGGGTGAGAGGGTTTTAAAACAAAATCGTGGTTCAACGGGTGAGGGAATTTGGCGCGTGAGATTGATAGATGAGCTACCAGCAGGGGCTGTGAGCGTGCCATTAAATGCAAAAATCAAATGCACAGAAGCAAAAGATAATCACACAGAAGAAAGAGAGCTTGGTGAGTTTATGGATTTTTGTGAGCAATACATTATAGGTGATAATGGTATGCTTGTAGATATGACTTTCTTACCGCGTATTAAAGAAGGTGAAATTAGAATTTTAATGCTTTATCATACTCCAATTTATGTAGTGCATAAAAAGCCTGCAGAAGGTGCTGATGCATTCTCTGCTACACTTTTTTCAGGTGCAAAATACAGATATGATGAGCCAAAAGATTGGCAAGGATTGGTTGATTGGTTTTTAGCAACCTTACCTGAAATTCGTTCAAAACTTGGAAATTATGATATTCCTTTGATTTGGACCGCTGATTTTATCTTAGATACAGATGAAAATGGTAAAGATAAATATGTTTTAGGTGAGATTAACTGCTCTTGTGTAGGATTTACCTCTCCTGCTGAATTTGTTGATCCTATTGCTAAAAAAGTAGCTCAAAATATCATTGATATCGTAAGTAAAAATTAACCCTTGTTTTAACAAGGGTCTTTTTGAAAACTCATTATGCTTTTAACTATACTTTATATTATCGGAATTACTGTTGATGCAATGACAGGAGCTATTGCTGCAGGAAGACATAAAATGGATCTTTTTGGAGTGATATTTATAGCTTTAGTAACAGCTATTGGCGGAGGTTCTATTAGAGATATTTTACTTGATCATCATCCGCTAACTTGGATTAAAACTCCTGAGTATGTGATTTTAATTTGTGTTGCAGCTATGATTACAACAAAAATTGCCAAATATGTTATAAGGCTTGAAAAACTTTTTTTGATTTTAGATGCTATAGGTTTGGTTGTTTTTAGTGTTTTAGGCGCACAAATTGCAATACAAATGGGGTATGGTTTTATAGTGGCTGTGAGTTCAGCTGTGATTACTGGTGTGTTTGGTGGGATATTAAGAGATATATTGTGTGCTAGGATACCACTTGTATTTCAAAAAGAAATTTATGCGGGTGTTGCTATATTAACAGGGGCTTTGTATTATATATTGTATATTTTAGGCGTAGATGAGTTGTGGGTAATTCTTGCTTCATTGATTGTAGGAACCATAGCAAGACTTTTGGCTATATATTATGGTTTAAGTTTGCCTATATTTTCTTTTAAAGATGGAGAAAATAAAGAAAGTTAAAATTCTATCTTATAAACTCTTAAAGGATAAGCCTTATTATCCATAGTATTTTCATAAAATCTTACAAGCTTGTCAGTAGGTAAATTTATTTATATTTTTTACTTTTAGAATATTTATTTGATGTATTGGTTATAAATTAAGCTTAGTTATGAAAAATTATTATTTTTGATATTTTTGTAATTAGAAGTTAAAAAGTGGTGACCCATACGAGACTCGAACTCGTGTTACCGCCGTGAAAGGGCGATGTCCTAACCGCTAGACGAATGGGCCAAATATTAAATAAGAAATGAAATTATATCTTATTTAATTTAAAAAAAACTTAATTATTTTACAAAGCGCAGATAAAAATAGCCAAATACACCCGAAGCTAAGGAAGCTAGTAAAATAGCAAAATTATCCACAAAATTAAATATATCACTTACTTCATAGGCAAGGGCGTCTATAAAAAAGCTCATGGTAAAACCTATACCTGTGAGTATGCAAACTCCATAGAGTTGTTTAAAATTAGCATCTTTTGGTAGTTTTGCAAGTTTAAATTTAATTGCCATATAAGCAAAGCCAAATACACCTAGTTGTTTTCCAACAAACAAGCCTAAGAAAATCCCTACACTTACACCGCTAAATAGCATATGTACTTCAATTTTTGAAAGATCAACCCCTGCATTGGCAAAAGCAAAAAGTGGTAGTATTATAAAAGCTATCCAAAATTTTAAACCATGCTCGATTTCTTCTAATAAAGCATGGTTGTTTTTTGTATATACAGGTATAAATAAAGCTGTGATAATACCTGCTAAAGTTGCATGCACTCCACTTTTTAATACACTAAGCCAAAGTAATGCTCCAAGTATATAATAAAATGATTTTCTTTCATTACCCAAGCGATTAAGTAAAAATAGACCCACAATACAGCAAAAGGCAACAAAAAAGGCTAAAGTTGAAAGCTCTCCTGTATAAAAAATAGCAATGATTAAAATAGCTCCTACATCATCAAAAATCGCTAAAGATACTAAGAATATTTTTAAAGAACTTGGTATGCGTTGTTTTAGCATTGTAAGTATAACTAGAGCAAATGCAGTATCAGTTGCCGTTGGTATAGCCCAACCTTTTAAAACATAAGCATCGTTAAAATTGATAGCGCAAAATATCAAAGCAGGTGCAACTATACCGCCTATAGCAGCCATTAAGGGTAGGGTAATATTACTAAGAGTTTTAAACTCTCCTTGAACAAATTCTTTTTTTAATTCAAGTCCTATGGCAAAGAAAAAGATTGCAATAAGACCATCATTAATCCACAATAAAGAAGGCTTAAAAAGTTCCCAAGCACCTACTTTTACACCCATTTCTACACTTAAAAAATCCATATAGTGTTGTCCATAAGGACTATTTTTAAGTAGCAAGGCAAAGATCGTTGCTAATAAAAGCAACAATCCTCCTAAAATTTCAAGTGATAAAAAGTTTTGGAAACTTCTTAATTTCATTTTTTAAAACTATAAATAAGTTTTAGGTAAACATATCCAACTATAGCGCTTAATAATGAAGCTACTAAAATTGCAAGTTTGTCTGAATATGCAAAAATATCACTATTTTGATAAGCTAGGCCATCTATAAAAAAGCTCATAGTAAAACCTATACCTGTGAGTATACAAACCCCGTAAAGTTGTTTGAAATTAACATTTTGTGGAAGTTTTGCTAGTCCTAGTTTTATACTAATATATGAAAATAAAAATACTCCAATTTGTTTTCCCAAAAATAATCCTAAAATAATACCTAAGCTAACCGAAGAAAACATAAAGCTTGGATCCATATCTTTTAAATCAACTCCCGCATTTGCAAAAGCAAAAATAGGCAAGATGAAATAACTCACCCAAGGTGCTAAGTCGTGTTCGATTTCTTTTAAAAAAGACTCACCGCTTTTTGTTTGAAGTGGTATAAATAAAGCAGTAATCACACCTGCCAAAGTTGCATGCACCCCACTTTTTAACATGCTTATCCAAAATACTATAGCTATTATGATATAAAAAGATTTTTTGGTAACATGGAAGTGATTTAGCAAATAAAGCGCTAGAATACACACCAAAGCAGCAATCATAGCAAAAACTGAAAGTTCGCTTGTATAAAATAAAGCAATTACAATAATCGCGCCTAAATCATCAAAAATAGCTAAAGAAAGTAAGAATAATTTTAAAGAAGTAGGTACTCTTTTGCCTAAAAGCATTAAAATACCAACCGCAAAAGCTACATCAGTAGCCGTTGGTATAGCCCAGCCTTGTAAAGCAAAATGATCCTTATAGTTAAAAAACGCAAAAATCAAAGCAGGCACTATCATACCGCCAAGTGCAGCAAATACAGGTAAAGACATAGCCTTTATACTATTGAGTTGCCCTCTTGTTACTTCATATTTTAATTCAAGTCCTATGGCAAAGAAAAAGATTGCAATAAGTCCATCATTAATCCATAAAAGTAAAGGTTTGAAAATTTCTAAACTTCCAGCTTGAAAGCCAAAAGGAATATTTAAAAAGTTAGTATATTGATCCGTTAAAGAACTATTTTGTAAAATGAGTGCAAGTACGGTAAAAAATATTAGTAAAACACCAGGAAAAGTTTCACTTTTAACAAAGGTTTGAAGTCTTTGCATAAATAGCCTTTTTAAATTTTTATTAACGTGTTATTTTAACATAAAAAGGCTTGAAATTTAAAGTTTAAGCAGAAAAACTGCTTAAACAGGTATAACGCGTATATTTGGACTAAGTTCTTCTTGTAAGATATTTTCTATAGCATATAAGGTTGCACCACTCCCACTTGAACAGCCGCTACATGCTCCAAGATAACGTATATATATATCTATATTTTTATTGTCACTTTTTTGGATATCAATTACTTCTAAATCTCCACCGTCTCCATGTAGCATAGGACGCACATCGCTATCTAAAACAGCCTCTACTGCTTTTAGTTGTTTAACCATGGTCATATCATCAAAAGCAATATCTGTTTTACTTTGATCTTTTAGCTTTTCTCTTTCCATTTCAGCCCTAGTTTCAGCTAAAATATCTACAAGATAATAATCTTTTTTCTCATGTCCTCCAGGCTTAACACAAGATTTACAAAAAGCACCTGCTTTAGTAAATTGCGTGATTTCTTCTACTGTATGTAAATCATTTAGTTTGATTACTTCTTTGATAGTTCCAAGGCTTACCCTAGCACACTCACAAACTATGATTTGATCTTCAAAATCCTCAGGATTAACACCTTTATAATGCGCTGCAGCTTGTTTGATAACATCATAAGCCATAACTGAGCAGTGCATTTTTTGCGGTGGAACTGCAGGAGTTTCAGGGTTATCTCTCATAGCAAATTCAACATCTAAATTTGTAATTTTTACAGCCTCATCTACGGTTTTACCTATACAAAGATCAACCATAGTATCACTACTTGCTATCGCTGTACCACAGCCAAAACTTTTAAATTTAGCATCAATGATTTTATCAGTTTTTTCATCTACCAACCAATAAAGTCTAACTGCATCACCACAGCTTTCAGCTCCAAAATCTGCAACAATAAGTTTTGCATTTGCTTTTTGTGCATCTTCTTGTGTGAATTCGCCCATATGTTGAGGGTTATTCATTCTATCTTGTACTTTTTGAGAATACTCATCCCAAATTGATCCGCCAATTAAATTATTCTTTGCCATTTTTTATCCTTTAAATATTTTCAGGCTTATATGCATAAGTACTTGAGATTGCTCTAAGTCTTTGTGTTGCTTTTTTTATTTGCTCTGCTGCATAATCAATTTCATCTTCTGTGTTAAATCTTGATAAAGAAAGTCTTAGGGCAGTATGAGCTAAATCATTTTCAGCACCAATTGCCTCCATGATAGGATTACTCTCAAGTGCTTCGCTAGCACAGGCTGAACCGGTGCTTGCTGCTATACCATTTTTGTTTAAATCCCAAAGCATAGCCTCGCCTTCTACGCCTTTAATGCTTGCTAAGATGGTATTAGGAACCCTTCTTGATCTATCTCCAACTACACTTGTATCAGGCATAGCTAAAATTAAATCTTCTAATTTATCTCTTAATCTTCTAATGTGTGAGTTTTCAAAATCAAGCATAGTATTTGCAATTCTTAAAGCTTCTGCCATTGCTATAATATATGGCACATTTAAAGTTCCGCTTCTTCTACCACCCATATGCTCACCACCATGTAAAAGCGGAGTTAATTCTATATCTTTTTTAATATAAAGTCCACCTACACCTTTTGGACCATGGAATTTATGTGCAGAAAATGAAGCAAAATCAACCCCAGCTTTTGCAAAATTAACCTTGATTTTCCCAACAGCTTGAGTTGCATCAGTATGAAATAATGCTCCATATTCATGAGCAATTTGAGCCATTTCTTCTATAGGAAAAATCATACCAGTTTCATTATTTGCCCACATAATGCTTACTAGCGCAGTTTTATCTGAAATAGCTTCTTTTAAATCTTTTACACTAGAAACACCTTCATGATCAACGCCAAGTTCTATGACTTTTACTCCTAAAGATTTTAAAAACATAGCACTAGCTGCTACTGCAGGATGTTCTACACTAGAAATAATTACTTCATTTCTATCGCTATTTAAAATTCTATCAAAATACACACCTTTTAATACCCAATTAATACTTTCTGTAGCACAGGAAGTGATAATGATATCATCTAAATCGCTTGCTCCAAGTCCTGCATAAAGTTTATCCATAGCTTCTTTTAAAGCAGGATGAGTTGCACTACCCCATTGATGAAGACTGTTTGGATTGCCATAATGTTCTTTTAAAAAAGGTTTCATAAGCTCATAAGCTTCTGGTGCGAGCTGTGTTGTTGCATTGTTATCTAAATATACTTTCAAATTATACTCCTTTAATTAGGATAATTTTTATCTTTTTTGTTAATATACACTAAAATGTTAAATTTAACATTAAACTAAATGGATTTAACTTGTGTAAAATTTTTTATTATTTTAGCACAAGTTAAGCCATTGCATTTAAATATGAGTGTAAAATTTTATTAATGCTTGCTTGTCTTTTGCGATTTTCTAAAAATTGAGTATCTAAAAGTTCTTTTTGAGTATTAATTTTTTCAAGATCGATATTAGAATCATTTTGATTAAACTCTTTTTTTAAAGCTTCAAAATCTTTGCTAATTTGCTCACTATAAAGACTATAAATAGAACTTGAATTAGCAAATTCTTGCATGTTGATACTGTGTTGATAGTTAATGTATTGTTGAAAGAAAACTGAAAGTTTATCTTCTGTGGTGTTGTTTTTATCTACTCCATTGATATATAAATATAAATCAAAACTCATTTTTTCTTTATTGCTTTCACTTAGATAATCTTGCATGCTCATTTGACCTCTCATGAGTTTTTGAAAATTTACATTAGAAGACATATCTAACTCAATAGGAGTTAAAAAGAAATTGGCCTTTTGATTATTTTGTTCTTTTAAATCATGATAAATATAATTAAGCAATAATCCACTTTTAGAAACTTCGCCTTGTCGGTTTAGATAAGGTCTTATGATAGGATTGCTAGCCGTGTTTTCAATGCTCGCATTGAATGCAAAGTCTCCTATTTTGTTATCAAGCATTAAGGTATTGAGATTTTTATTTACTTCTTTTGCATTTTGTAAACTTTTGGCATTTTCATAAACTTTTAAAATTTTTCCTTCATAAGTATAGCTATAACCTTGATTTAATTCTGAAATTTGTGCTTTACTTAAAAAATTATTATCATTTTTTTGAAATTCATGATTGATGGTTTTTAGTGTATTATGATAAGTGTTTAAAAGTCTTGGTAAGTCTATTTTGTTATAGTTTAAATTTTTATCAAGTTTTATAAGTTGTTTTGAAATTTCTCTTATACTTTTTATATTAATATCATAATCAAGAGGCAAAGCAGCCGTTTTATTAAGATCTTTTTCAAAAAAACCTTGCTCGTTGATTCTAAAACCAAACTCGCTTGCATAGCTTACTTCATAATCTAAATTAGAACCTTTTATATCAAGTAAATCACTTTTAATATTGGTATTTTCTTTTTTTTCTTCCGCGTGTCCAGTCTTTGCAAAAGGATAATTTGCAAAATTCTGATACGGATTGACATTAGAATTTACAAACATAACTCTTCTCTTCAAAAATATTGCTTAGCCTTAAAAAAGCAAAAGCTATGCCAAAATTTTTGAATCGAAGAGAAAAATTAAGCGTAAATGTCAAGCAATCCTGAACTAGTGCTAGGAGTAGTAGTTGGAGCAGGGTTTGCATTTACGCCTTCAAGTACTTGCATTACTGCATTTTCATTGGCTTCTATGGTTTTTTTCATCATAGTAGTTGCAATGTTAAGCATTAAACTTGCTTGGTTGTTAGTAACTTCGCCCATAACATACTCCTTTTGTTTGGATTAGTAGTATTATCGGCAAAGTTTGGTTAATATTAAGCTATATTATAAATTTTTGATAAGTAGTGATTGTGAGTGTTTTCTTTTGCTTCAAGCATATCGATATAGTTTTTAAACTCATCCATATCTTTAAAAAGATTTTTCATGGTAGTGTTAATTTCGCTAGAAAAATTTTGAAGATTGCTTTGTGTTTTTAAATATCTTTCTATTTGATAAATTCTAGCGATTTCTCTTTCATATTCATCTTGAGTTATTCTTTTTGCACTAAATTCTGCATTTAGTATTTTTTTATCATTGATAATAAATGATTTTTTTTGATTATTAATTTTAAATTCAACGATAAATTCTTCTTTTGAATTAATAATTTTTAAGTATTTTAATTTAGCTTTATTTTCTAATAAAAGATAACTTATACACTCTAAAAACATATGTGTAAAAATTTCTCTTTCAAAGATATTTTGACAAATATCGGTGTATTTTAAACCCAAGCTTTGTTGATGATCTAAAAAAGCTATATTTGACATGATCCATCCTTTTTTCATGACTTTTTATCATAAAAAAAGCAAAAATCATTCCAATTATTGCATATCAATCATCTTTAGCATATTGATAGTATCTTCAAATTCAAAACTTTCTTCAGGATTTTGACTTAAAAATTGTTGCATAAAGTCTTTTTTAGCGATAGCCTGATCAAGTTCTTTATCAGTGCCTTTTTGATAAGCACCAATTCTAAGTAAAACCTCATTTTCTTTAAGCAAAGAATTTAAACGTTTAAATTTTCTAGCAGCTAGTTTGTGTTCATCACTAATAATATCACCCATAACCCTTGAGGCTGAATTTTGTATATTTATAGGTGGATAAATTCCAAAGTCAGTAAGTTCGCGACTAAGCACTATATGCCCATCAAGTATTGATCTGCTTTGATCAGCTATTGGATCACTCATATCATCTCCATCAACCAACACGGTAAAAAATGCTGTTATAGTGCCTTTACCTTCTTCTTTTCCTGCGCGCTCCATAAGCTGAGGTAAAAGACTTAAAACGCTTGGCGGATAGCCTTTTGTTGTAGGTGGTTCACCTAGAGCTAGGCCTATTTCTCTTTGAGCCATAGCAAAACGCGTTACACTATCCATGATAAATAACACATCTTTGCCTTGTTCTTTAAAATACTCAGCCACACTCATAGCGCAAAATGCTCCGTATTTTCTCATCAGCGCACTATCATCACTTGTTGCAACGATTATGACAGTATCATCAAGTTTACCACCAAGATTTTTTTGTATAAACTCAGGAATTTCTCTACCACGTTCCCCGATTAAAGCTATGACTTTAATCGGAGCTTTGGAATTTTTTACTATCATGCCCATAAGGGTTGATTTACCAACCCCGCTTCCTGCAAAAATCCCAAGCTTTTGTCCTACCCCACAAGTTAAAAGCGCATCTATTGTTTTAACTCCTACTGGAAAGACTTCCTCTATCAAACCTCGTTTCATTGCATCAATAGGTGCACGCATAATAGGCATAAATTTACTCGCCTCAATAGGTCCTTTACCATCTTTTGGTCGCATAAAAGGATCAACCACCCTTCCTAAAAGTTCATCGCTAACTCCTATTTGCATACCCGCATCATTAATAAAAGCACGATCGCCTATTTTAAAACCTTCCACAAAACCAAAAGGACTTAAATAGCTTAAATTCTCATCTACTTCTACCACCATAGCCATAGCTTCTTTACTCTCATCTTCACTAGAAACTATTTTAATGATATCACCTATGCTAGTTTTTAAGCCATTTATTTCTATACTAGTGCTTGAAATTTTAGTAATTTGTCCAAAAACACTAGCAAGATTTTGTGAAGCAATTTTGCTACGAAGTTTTTCTAAACCCATTAAAATCTAACCTGTTTTGCTGAGTTAATTAAAGTGAAAAATTCTTTTCTTGTTTTTTCACTTTTTAAAAAGCTACCTCTTAATGCTGAAGTACTAGTAGTAGAATTTGCCTTTTGTACTCCACGCATTTCAACACACATATGTCTTGCTTCAATAACTACCCCAACGCCTTTTGCACCTACATGTTCCATTAAAGCTTCTGCGATTTGCTCTGTAAGTTGTTCTTGAATTTGTAAGCGTCTTGCAAAAACTTCTACAAGGCGTGGGATTTTACTAAGTCCTACGACTTTTTTATCTGGTATATATGCAACATGCACGCGCCCAAAAAAAGGCAAAAGATGATGTTCACAAAGACTATAAAATTCTATATCTCTTACTAAAACCATTTCATTGTTTGAACTTTCAAATAAAGCATCATTTAGTATTTGTTTTGGATCTTGTTTATAACCGCTATTTAAAAATTCAAAAGCCTTAAAAACTCTAGTAGGAGTTTTTAAAAGTCCTTCTCTTTGTGGATTTTCCCCAATAATCTCTAACATATTTTTTACTGATTGTTCAAATTTTTCTTGCATTTTTTCTCCATCAAAAATTAAAATTTTAACATATTTTTATTTTTATATAAAGTGATAAGGAAAATTTTGGTATATTATCAAAAAATTTTATTTAGAAAAGGGAAAATATTATGGAAGTTACAGCAAAACTAATTGATTTTGCAAATGCAAATGCTACTGTGAAAATTGCTCAAGGAGCTATTAAAGCAGAAGTTGAAAAATTAGCTAAAAAAGCATCTAGAACTATGAAAATGGATGGTTTTAGAGCAGGAAAAGTTCCTGTTGCTGCTATACTTAAAAGATATGAAAAAGAGCTTACAAGAGATGCGGAGCAAGATCTTTTAAGAAATGCTGTAGATGGTGCTTTAAAAGAAGTTAAAAAAGAGGCTAAAGATTTAGTAGGTGAGCCGTATTTTGAAAAATTTGATAGAAAAGATGGTGCTATTGAGGCTCAAATGGTATTATCTTTTAGACCAGAAGTAAAATTAGATGGATATGAAGAACTAATTCCAACTTATAATACACCAAAAGTAACTCAAAAAGAAATTGATGCAAAAAAAGAAGAATTATTAAAAAGATTTGCTACTCCTGAAGCGATTAAAGAAGCAAGAGCTTTAAAAGAAGGCGATTTTACTAAATTTGATTTTGAAGGTTTTGTTGATGGTAAAGCTTTTGATGGTGGAAAAGCTCAAAATTATGTTTTAGAAATTGGTTCAAAACAATTCATACCAGGATTTGAAGAAGGTATGATTGGTTTAAAAGCAGGTGAGGAAAAAGATATTAATGTAACTTTTCCAAAAGAATATGGCGCAGCGCATTTAGCAGGAAAAGATGCGGTATTTAAAGTAAAAATTCACGAAATTCAAGAACTTAAATTACCTGAGTTAAATGAAGAGCTTTTAAAAAGCTTGTTACCTGAAGAAAAAGAACCAAGTGTTGAAAAATTAGATGCAAAATTAAAAGAACAACTAAAAAATGAAAAAATCTTTAAACTTATCAATGATGAGCTTAAAAATCAATTTGCAGAAGCTTTGGTAGCTAAGTTTGACTTTGTTTTACCAAGAAATATAGTAGAGCAAGAAACAGATATGCAATTTAGAAGCTCTTTGAGAACTTTAAGCGAAGAAGAATTAAAAGAATTTAAAGATGAGGCTAAATATAAAGAAAAAAGAGAAAGTTTCAAAGAAGATGCACAAAAAAGCGTAAAATTAACTTTCATTGTAGATGAGCTAGCAAAACTTAGAAATGTTACAGTAAGCGATCAAGAATTAATCCAAGCGATTTATTTTGAAGCTTATAGATATGGCTTTAACCCACAAGAACATTTAGATAATTATAAAAAACAAGGTGCATTACCTGCTATTAAAATGTCTTTAATTGAAGAAAAACTTTTTGCTGATATTTTCAAAAAAAACGATAAAAAGAAAACTGAAAAAGAAAGTGAAAAATAATGAGCTCATACATACCTTATGTGGTTGAAAAAACAAGCAGGGGCGAAAGAAGTTATGATATTTATTCAAGACTTTTAAAAGATAGAATTATCATGCTAAGTGGCGAGATCAATGATGATCTTGCTGCTTCTATTGTAGCTCAGCTTTTGTTTTTAGAGGCTGAAGATCCTCAAAAAGATATTTATCTTTATATTAACTCACCAGGTGGGGTTGTAACCAGTGGATTTAGTATTTATGATACGATGAATTATATTAAAGCTGATGTAAGTACTATTTGTATTGGTCAAGCTGCTTCAATGGGTGCATTTTTGCTTAGTTGTGGTGCTCCAGGGAAAAGATTTGCTCTGCCAAATTCAAGAATTATGATCCATCAACCACTAGGTGGTGCAAGAGGGCAAGCAACTGATATAGAAATTCAAGCAAAAGAAATTCTAAGATTAAAAGCGATTTTAAATGATATTTTGGCTAAAAACACCAAACAAAAACTCTCCAAAATAGAAAAAGACACTGATAGAGACTTTTTTATGAGTGCTGTAGAAGCTAAGGAATATGGCTTAATCGATAAGGTTTTGGAAAAAAGTTTTAAATAAGGAAAAGCATAGCAATGTTAGATGATGATTTATTTGCTGATTTAAATTTAAGTAGTGATCCAACTCCAGCCAAAGAAGCTCCAAAAATTCAAAAAATTAGTGGAGGTGAATTTGAAAAATTTGCAAAGTCTATTTTGACTGAGCTTGTGAAAGATAATGTACCTCCAACACCAACTAATTACGGAGTTTATTTTCAAAAAATGCTTGAAGAACGTCCGGTAGCTTTTAAGAAAAAAGTTAGCGAGATTATGGAATTTGAGCAAAATGATGATGGTATCAAACGTGCAAATATAGAACAAGAAATCAAAAAAAGTTTTAGTTCTACTTCGGCATTATTGCAATACATTGCTATGATTTATAGACATCTTGAAACAGTTAAAGATATGTTAAGAAGGCGTAATTCAGAACTTGCTATTAGTACAGGAAATTTAGCTGTTTCTAATGTAATTCACGCTCTTGAAGCAGATCTTTCAAGATTTTCTAGTATTTTAGATAAATATTCAGATGAGATTAAAGAAAGTTTTGATGAGGTTAGACAAACTTATAAACATATAGAAGAGCAAAGTGATTTTGACTCTAAATTTGGAGTTTATAATAAAAAATATTTTTTAGAAAATTTAGAAAAAAGCATTGAAAGTAATGCAAAATATAATTATCATACTTCCTTAATATTTTTTAGAGTAAAAGAAGAAATTCTTGAGCAAACTTATACTCAAAAAGAAAAAAATGCTTTTTTAAAAGGTGTGTGTAGAATTTTTAGTAAAAATGTCTCTTCAAGCGATATAGTAGCCCATTGTGGAAACAATATTTTTGCTATGATGATTTCTCATACAAATTTAGAAAAAGCACAAGAAATATGTAATAAAATTTTAGAATCTTTAGAAAATTCAAATTTTTTCCTAGCAGATAAAGAAATAGATGTAGATGTTGAAGTGGCTATAAGTGCTGTTAATCAAGATAGTAAGGGTGAAGAATTAATAGAAAAATGTATTGAAGCTTTAAAAGATTCAGGAAAAAATTTAGAACCCTTTATAATAGTGGAAAAAGAAAAATGATAAGAAAGATAATTACCTATCCTAATCCAAGATTATTTTTAGAGTCAAAAAAAGTAGAAAATTTTGATAAAGATTTACATATACTTTTAGATGATATGTATGAAACAATGATAGCTAATAAGGGCGTAGGCTTGGCTGCTATTCAAGTTGATGTGCCAATTAGAGCTTTGCTTGTAGATATTGGTGATGAAGAAGGTGAGCAAAAAGAAGATAAACAAACTCTTTTAGAAATTATTAATCCTATTATAACACCTTTAGATGATGAAAAAATTTCTTGCAATGAAGGTTGTTTAAGCATACCAGGTTTTTATGAAGATGTAATGCGTTATAAAAATATACAACTTGATTATCAAGATAGATTTGGCAAGCCACAAAGTTTGCAAGCGCATGATTTTTTAGCAGTGGCTATTCAACATGAAGTTGATCATCTTGATGGGCATTTGTTTATAGAAAAACTTTCTTTTTTAAAACGCCAAAAATTTGATAAAGACTTTAAGAAAAAATCCAAAAAGAACAAATGAAAAAACTAAAATGTGCAAGTTTTTCTACAGAGCTTGATATTATCGATGTAGAATCAACTTTCACAAGAGGTTTGCCAGGTTTTAGTATAGTGGGTCTTGCAAATTCTACCATCAAAGAAAGCACAGAAAGAGTTAAGGCAACTTTACTAAGTCAAAATTTCAATTTCCCAGCTCAAAAAATCACTATCAATCTTAGTCCATCAGATATCCCTAAAAATGGCTCTCATTTTGATTTGGCTATTGCGATTTTGATTTTATTTCAAAAAGAAAATTTAGATGACTTTTTTGTTTTTGGAGAACTTGGTTTAGATGGGAGTATTAAAAGTACTGCTAGTTTATTTTCTATCTTGCTTTTTTTAAGTGCAAAAGTACAAAATGCCAAAGTAGTAGTACCAAAAGCTATAGCACAAAAAGCTTCGATGATACCCAACTTAACAATCTATGCTTTGGAAAATTTAGCTCAAGCTATGGATTTTTTTAAAGAAAAAAATTATGAAAATTATCATATAAATAATGCTCATCCTTTATTTGAAAATGCCATAGAAATTAATAATCAAAAATATATAAAAAATTCTACTTACCCTTATGATTTTAAAGAAGTTAAGGGTCAAGAAAATGCTAAATTTGCTTGTATAATAGCAGCTTTGGGTATGCATAATATTTTATTTGAAGGTAGTCCAGGTAGTGGTAAAAGTATGTGTGCTAAAAGACTTCCTTTCATCATGCCACCACAAAGTTTGAAAGAAATTTTAGCTCAAAATGCCTATAAGTCATTAAATTCTTTAGACGATGATTTTAGTGCTAGTAGGGTTTTTAGAAGTCCTCATCATACAAGTACTAGGGCTAGTATTTTTGGTGGAGGAACCAAAAATGCCAAGATAGGAGAAATAGCACTTGCAAATGGAGGGGTTTTGTTTTTTGATGAGTTTCCCCATTTTTCAAAACAAATTATAGAAAGTTTAAGAGAACCACTAGAGGATTTTAAAATTCTTATTTCAAGAGTTAATACCAAGGTGATTTATGAAACTAAATTTTTATTTGCTTGTGCGCAAAATCCTTGTCCTTGTGGAAATTTATTTTCTAAAAGTCTTGCATGTCGTTGCCAAGAGATAGAAATTAAAAAATACAAAAATAAAATTTCATCTCCTATTTTAGATAGGATTGATCTTTATGTAGCTATGGATGAGATTTCACATGAAGATAAAACAAGTTTAAGCTCTGAACAAATGAGTGAAATGGTTTTTAAAGGATTTTTATTTCAAAAGCAAAGAAAACAAGAAGAATTTAATGCTAAATTAAATGATGAACAGCTGAAACAATTTTGTATTTTAGATTCTACTGCGAATGAAATTTTACAAAAGGCTATAAATTCACATAATCTTTCTCAAAGAGGGGTAAATAAAACCATAAAAGTAGCAAGAACTATTGCAGATTTAGAGCAAAGTGAGTTGATCTTAAAAACTCATATTTTAAAAGCATTAAGTTTTAGAATGAGAACTACATAGGAGAAAAAATGGATAATAAAAGTGTGGCGATCTTTATTGATGCAGAAAATATTCCTTCAAAATATGCAAAATCTATTTTTGACATCGCCTCTGATTATGGAGAAATTGTTATAAAACGAATTTATGGAGATTGGACACAAAAAAATATACAAAATTGGAAAGAACAAATCGCACAATATTCTATCATCGCTATGCAACAATTTAATTTTATAGCTAATAAAAACTCAAGTGATATGTACTTAATCACTGAGATTATGAGTTTTTTTTATGAAAAAGATATTGATATTTTTGTCATTGTTTCAAGCGATAGCGATTATACTAGTTTAATCCAAAGACTTAAAGAAGGTAAAAAGCAAGTTATAGGTATGGGTTTAAAACAAGCTGTAAAATCTTATGTGAATTCTTTTAGTGAATTTTTTTATTTAGATCAAGATGAATCTAAAGAAAAAATATTAAGCACTAAAGAATATATCAAAGATTTAATCAATATCACAGAAGCCTTAATAGAAGAAAAAGGCCGTGCTGAATATGCTCAAATTCGCACCAATATGAATAGAAAACACGCAAATTTTATCCCTCAAAATTTTGGTTTTAAAAATTTTAGAGCATTGGTAAAAGAGTTTTTACCACAAATGAAACAATTTAAAGAAGGTAATGAAAAAAATATTTATTTTCTTATTGAAAAAACAAAGGCTTAAAAATGGAAAATATCTTGATAGCCTTTTTAGCTGTTGTAGTTTTAGTTTTTATATGGTATGCGTTTAAAAGTCAAAAAGAAAAAGCAAAATTAGAGTTTTTAAACCAAAGTAATATAGCTTTGCAAAATCAACTTGCTAATTTAGAGTTTGAAAAAACTACACTCATAGAAAAAAATTCCAAACTTTTAGATGAAAAAATATTATATTTGTCTAAAAATGAGGCTTTAGAAGTAAAATTAGCTCAAAAAGAACAAACCCAGCAAGAACTTTTAAATATACATTTAAAAGAGCGTGCGAATTTAAAAGAAGAATATACTCAAACTTTAATAAAACTAGAAGAAAAATACAAGCAAAGCTTAGTAGAATTAAAACAAGAATTAGAACAAAATTTACAAAAACAAAATGCTAGTATTTTAAACCAAAACAAACTTATGCTTAATGAGGATACAAAAAAAATCTTAGAAGAAATTTTCTTGCCTGTGAAAAAAAGCGTTAAAGAATACAATGAAAGACTAAATTCAAATGAAGTTAGTCTTAAAACTCATATTGATAATATGTTTAAATTTAGCCAAAATATGACAGAAAATGCAGATAAGTTAGCTAAAATTTTAAAGGGCGATAAAAAAATTCGTGGTAATTTTGCAGAATTGCAACTAAAATCAGTTTTAGAAAATAGTGGTTTGGTAGAGGGCGTGCAGTATAAATTGCAAGAGAGATTTCAAGATGAGGGTAAAACCTATATTCCTGATGCGGTTGTGTTTTTAGATAAACAAAAAAGTATAATCATAGATGCAAAATTTTCTTTACCAAGTGATTTTGCTTTTGAAGATATTAGTCAAAATACCTGCCTTGATTTGGCTTATAATCTAAAATCAAGGATTGACGAGTTAGCCAAAAAGCCTTATATGCAGTATGATAAACACACTTATGAGTTTGTTTTGCTTTTTATACCTTATCAAAATATCTTAGATTTGATTTTAAATGTAGATCTTGAAATTTATCAATATGCTTATAAAAAAAAGGTTTATTTAACTACACCAAATACTCTTTTTATGGCACTAAATACGATAAATATTTCATGGAAAAATATACAAAGTAATGAAAATATCCTAAAAGCTTTTGATGAGCTTGGCAAATTTCATGATAAATTTGCAGGTGTTTTAGATGATTTTGAAAAAATCAAAGAAAACATCAAAAGATTAAATACAAATGTAGATAATATGCAAACAAAGCTTACTCATGGAAGTGGAAATATTGCTTCAAGAGTGATAAAACTTAAAGAGCTAGGCGCTAAAACCCAAAAGCTTATAAAATGTGAGATGAGCGATGAAAGTAGTATTTAAAGATAATATTTCTTATGAAAAAGAGCTTATTGAAAAAGGTTTGGATGAGTTTTTAATGATGGAAAATGCAGGCATAGAGCTTGCAAATTTGATTAAGAAAAAAAGTAAAAACATAAAAAATGCTAAAATTTTATTTTTGCTTGGTACTGGTGGAAATGGAGCTGATGGACTTGTGGCCATTAGACACTTAAAAAAAGCTTTTGCTTTTGTTATGCCATATAAAAAAAGTACAGTGTTTACCAAGCAAGAGCAAATTTTAAAAAATATAGGTTTTAATTTCTTAAAAAAAGAACCTAAATTTAAAGATTTTGACATTATAGTTGATTGTGTTTTTGGAAGTGGTTTAAATAAAGCTTTAGATGAAAATTTGCAAAGAATTTTTAAAAAAATTGCTAAAAGTAAGGCTTTAAAAATAGCTTGTGATATTCCTAGCGGGCTTGGACAAGAACTATGTTTTAAGGCTGATTATACTCTTTGCATGGGGGTAATTAAAGAAATTTTGCTAGAAGATTTTGCAAAAGAATTTGTAGGTAAAATTAAAATTGCGAATTTGGGTTTAAAACCTTATATGCAAAATACTTCAAGTTTTTTACTAGAAAAAAAAGATTTAAAACTCATTACCAAAAAAGCTAGCTCAAATAAAGGTGATTTTGGTCATGTTTATATTTTTGCCAATAAAAGCGCAGGTACTTTAGCTGGACTTGGTGCTTTAGAGTTTGGGGCAGGGCTTGTATCTTTAGTGGCCAAAGAAAGCTTTTCGCCTTTGATTATGCTAAAAGATGATATTGAAGGCAAAATAAATGCAGCTACTATAGGTATGGGGCTTGATGATTTAAGTATTTTAAAAGATGAAAGATTAAAAAATATTCCTTTAGTCTTAGATGCAAATTGCTTCCAAAGTGAAAATTTGTTTTCATATCTTGATAGAGAAGATGTTGTTTTAACTCCTCATCCTAAAGAGTTTTCTATGCTTTTAAAACTTTGTTTTAATGAGGATGTAAGTGTAGAAGAAATTCAAAACAAACGCTTTTTTTATGCAAGAAAATTTAGTTCTAAATTCCAATGTGCTTTGGTGTTAAAAGGGGCTAACCCCATCATCACTCAAAAAGAAAAACTTTTTGTAGTAAATTGTGGCAATGAGGCTTTGGCAAAAGGTGGAAGTGGGGATGTGCTAAGTGGTATGATAGTAGCTTTACTTGGGGCGAAATTTAATGCTTTAGAAGCTGCTAAAAATGCAGTATTAGCTCATGCTTTGGTGGCTAAAAATTATAAGAAAAATAAAATTAGTTTTGATGCTTTAAAATTAATAAAGGGGTTAAAATGCTTATAAAATTAGCAGTTTTATTTAGTGGTAATGGAAGTAATTTGGAAAATATTTTAGAAAAATTACATAAAAAAACTTTTGGTAAAAATACCTTTGAAGTAGTTTTGTGTGTATGCAATAAAAAAGAAGCTTATGGCATACAAAGAGCTTTAAAATATGGTCTTGAAACTAAAATCATAGAACATGAAAAATTTACTTCAAGAGAAGAATTTGACGCAGAATTAGTAAAAATTATAAAAGAAAGTCAAGTAGATTTGACTATCCTAGCAGGATTTATGCGAATTTTAAGTCCTGTTTTCACTCAAAATATAAAAGCTATTAATCTTCATCCTTCTTTGCTTCCTTTATTTAAAGGTGCTCATGCTATCAAAGAAAGCTATAAAAGTGATATGAAAGTAGCAGGCATTAGCGTGCATTGGGTTAATGAAGAGCTTGATGGTGGTAAAATCATTGCACAAAAGGCGTTTGAAAAAGCTAAGTTAAGCTTTGAAGAGTTTGAAGATAAAATTCACCAGCTCGAACATACACTTTTACCCGAAACCATTGTAAAAATTTTTGAAAATGATTAATTTTTCATCATTATAATTACGCTTTTTGTTTAAGGAAAGTAAATGTTTGAATGGATTTTTAGTGTAGATGCTTGGGTGGTATTACTTACTCTTACAGCTTTGGAGATTGTACTAGGGATTGATAATATCATTTTTCTAGCGATTTTAGTTTCTAAATTACCACCAGAACATAGAGATAAGGGTAGAATTCTAGGTCTTGCTTTTGCGATGATTACTAGAATTTTATTGTTATTGTCTTTATTTTGGGTGATGAAACTTGTCACACCTTTATTTAGTATATTGGGTAATGAAATTTCAGGTAGAGATTTGGTGCTTTTGCTTGGAGGTTTGTTTTTAATAGTTAAGTCTATTAAGGAAATTAAAGAAAGTATAATGCACCAAGAGGAAAGTCAAAGCAATATAAAAATTAGCAATAAACTTTGGGTTGTAGTTGCTGAAATAGCTGTGATAGACATAGTATTTTCTCTTGATAGTGTTATTACTGCTGTGGGCATTGCTCAAGATATAGAGATTATGATTATTGCTGTGATTATTGCAGTTTTAGTTATGCTTTTTGCCTCTAAACCAATTGCAGATTTTGTAGAAAAATATTCAAGTATTAAAATCTTAGCCTTGGCATTTTTAGTAATGATAGGCTTTGTTTTAGTATGTGAAAGTTTTGATATCCATATAGATAAAGCATATATTTATACAGCTATGGCTTTTTCTTTGATAGTAGAAATTTTAAATATCATTTCACAAAAAAAACAAACAGACAATTCTTAAAATATTTAGCATTTTTTATGCTAAATATTTTTTTATCTTGACTTTTAATATTTTTTTATGTAAAATAACGCTTTATTTTTGTACATCGGGGTGTAGCGCAGTCTGGTTAGCGCACTTGGTTTGGGACCAAGGGGCCGAAGGTTCGAATCCTTTCACCCCGACCATTTTTATAAATGGTGAGTGTAGCTCAGTCGGTTAGAGCATCAGATTGTGGTCCTGAGGGTCGTGGGTTCGATTCCCATCACTCACCCCATCAGCGCTCGTAGCTCAACTGGATAGAGCGACAGACTTCGGATCTGTAGGTTATGGGTTCGATTCCTATCGGGCGCACCATAAGCCCATTGTTACTTTTATTTTTATGCGCTCATAGCTCAGCTGGATAGAGCAACGGCCTTCTAAGCCGTAGGTCAGAGGTTCGAATCCTCTTGAGCGTACCACTTTTGCGGATGTGGTGAAATTGGCAGACACGCCAGACTTAGGATCTGGTGCAGCAATGCGTGAAGGTTCAAGTCCTTTCATCCGCACCACTCTAAGCCCTATTTTACCATAGTTTGAGAGATTTAGCTTAAATTACGCTGAAGTCTTTGAAGTCCTATTGTATCATTTCGAATTATTTCAAAAAGGTAACCTTTTAGCAGGTAACTTTTTAAAGTAACCGGATGAAAGGATAGTTAAAAAATCGTCCTTTTTATCTATTTAAGTTTAGCGGTAAAAAAGGTCAATTTTGGCTTTAACCTTAAAGCAAAGGTAACTTATAATAATTTAATTAAACTTACAGGGCTTTTGAATACGCTATAATACAGCAAAAATACAAGGTTAAAAATGGCGATTGATAGAAAGGATTATAATATATCCATAGGAAAAGGAACACATCTAAAAAGACACAAAAATAAAATCAACGCCTTTTTATTTAGAATGCAAAACGGCGGTAAAGAAAAACAACACGCTTTCACTATCCCCTTACGCCCTACTTGGAATGAAAACGAATATATAAGAATAGCACTTGCAAGAGCTAAAGAATATGAAAACGAGTTTAAAAAGCTTTTTAGTGCCACTTATACTTTAAACTCTAGTATTTTAATAAAAAACCTTTTTGAAGTCTTTATAAAAGCTAATTATAATATTAAAGATTTAAACGAGCAACACAAAGGTCACATTAGAAACTTAATAAGCATTTTTAATAATCATATTTTAGAACCTTTAGGAAATATACATTTAGATGAACTTACGCTTTATAAGGTGCAAGAGTTTTATAATGATATGAAAAATAAGGGATTAGAACCAAAAACATATAATAGAGCCATTAAAGAAGTTTTAAACCCTATGATTAAATATGCTATAAAAAACAAATGGATTAATGAAAATGTTACTCTAGGTTTAAAACTTGATAAGGTGCAAAATAAAAAGCTTGTTACCAATCCTAAAGGCAAATATGAAGCTATTTTAAATGCTATTTTAGAACTATACAAAGACAATTCACTTTATAAGGCTTTGTTTTTACTTATACATAGTGGTAGGCGTAGGGATGAGGTTTTAAGTCTTCTTTGGCAAAATGTAGATTTAGAAAGAAAAACTATATTTTTACCAAAAACAAAAAACGGCGAAGCACAAGAGTATGCCTTAGATGATGAGTGTTATAAGGCTTTAAAAGCTTTAAAAGATGAGGTTAAACAAGATAAAGGCTTAGTCTTTGTTTCTAGTGTTAGTGGTAAAAAAATATCAAACTTAGCAAGACAAGAAATTAAAATAAGAGAGCTTAGCGGTGTAAGAGAATGGACGCCTCATTTTTCAAGGCATATAAAAGCTACTTTGCTAATACAAAATGGAGTTAATCCTGCAGTAATTAGCGGGACTTTGGGGCATAGAGACTTAAGCACTATAAACATTTATGCAACTAATGATACACTTAAGGCAAGTCAAAAAGCTAACGAGGCTTTAAAGAAATTACAAGAAGAGTAAATGCAAGATTTAGAGTTTATCTTTTCAAAACAAAGATTAGAGTATTACAAAGATATAAACGAGCATTTTGAGAACTTAAAATTAATATCTAAGATAATTCCTAAAATAGCTATACTTGAGATTTATATAAGAAATGCGTTAGATTATGAACTAAGCTTTAAATGCAAGGAGTGGATAAAAATAAGCGATAATCCTTTTTTACTGGCAAAAATAAATGAGTTTAAAGACAAAGAAAGTTTAGAACCTCATCAAATATTGTCACGCCTTAGCTTAGGTGTGGTAGCTAAATTAATCGTATCTTATAAGGTGCAAAACAAGATTTTAGAGTTAAAGACTTTTGATTTTAGAAAGTATAGTCCTAGCAATAGAAACTTTTTTATTTATAAAAACACAAAACAGGGTTTTGATAATATAGATAAGGTTAATATTGTTTTAAACTTGTTACATACTCTAAGAAATAGAGCTTGTCATTTTGAAAATCTTTTAAAGCTTAGAGAAAATAATAATAAACTATATCCCCGCATAAGCACAAAAGAAAAAGGAACAAATATAGGTCTAATGCCTGATAAAATAGAAGATTTTTTGAATGATTTAATTTGTGGAATAAATAAAGATTTGTTAGATTATATTAAGTAGGGGTTGAGCCCCCCTTTGAATGTAAAAAAATTATAAAACACAAATACTTAATAAAATATAAAATACCTTATAAGGCTTTAAAATGCTTTAAGATAATTCTATATAATACATATATGAGTAATAAAGAAAAGTTAATTAAAGAACTAGAAAATAACCCTAAAAACGCAAGTTTTGCCAATATAGAAAAGCTTTTAAGTTGGTATGGTTATAAACTTGTTAGCATTAAGGGAAGTCATCATAAGTTTAAGAAAAATGGAAAAAGTATTATTGTGCCTTTGCATAAACATATAAAAGAAATTTATGTAAAGCAAATACTAAAGCACTTAAAAGGGGAAAAATGAAAAAAGATATAAATTATTATTTGAACTTACCTTATAAGATTAATTTGGTAAGACTTGAAGATGGAGACTACTTTGCGCAATTTGATGATAAAGAGCTAAATAAACTTGTTTTAATGGCAGGATATGGTAAAACACCAAATGAAGCAATAGAAGATTTAAAAAACGCTTTTGCTTGTTATTTAGAAGAAGCTTTAGAAAAAAACGAGTTTATACCTGAACCTATGAAATGATAAAAGTAAGAACCTAGCTATCACTTTAAAAAATAGTCTTATAGATGAGATAGATTTTTATTCTAAGAAAATGGGCTTATCACGCAGTGCTTTTTTGGCTATTTCTGCTAAGGCATATATTAAAAACCTTTAAAGATATTGGCTTGTTATGAAAAAAAATAGAAAATATGAGTAAAATTTTTGTTACTTTTTAGAAAAATATCGCTAGTAATTTAAGTTTAAAATTGTTTCTTATAAAAAAAGGCGAAATAAAAGAAATATAACAAAACAAAAGAAACCTAAGAAACCAAAAATAGTTACAAATGGTAATAAATTTGCATTAAGGCAAAATACTTTGAAAACTGCTAGAATACTTCGTAAATATTCAAAAGAATATTTTTTTAATTTAATGGAATTTGAAAAGCTTCAAAAGGCTTTCAAGTAAGTGCGTTTTAACCCAGTCACCAAACAAAATTAAAACGCACAATTTCATTATAAGAGCTTTAGTTGAAGCCCTTAAAAGAATTGTATTGTAATTTAACTTATCTATTTCTTTTAAAGGCTTTATGAACTCCATAAGTAATTTTAAAAGGATAGAAAATGGAAAACAATACAAACAAAGATTTTTTAACTATACAAGAGGTAGTTACGCTTTATAATCTAAGCAAAGAAACACAAAACAAATATAGAATGCAAAACAAAATTCCTTATATTAAAATAGGTAAAAAAGTATTTTATGATAAAGCTAGACTTGATGAGTGGTTTAGAAGTCACACTATGAATTAAAGGCTTTATAATGAGTGCAAGCCTTTTTAATGATGAGGTAAAATCATATACAAAAAATTACCATTTTGTAACCAACTTCTTACTATACCGCTATGGGTTAAGTTTTGATAGAAGTGGTAATGAAAAATACAACACAAGTCTTAAAATCAAACCAAACACAAGCTTAATAACTGATTTTAACGGCAGTTTTAGTGGAGATGTGATTGATTTTATAGTTTTTAAAGAAAATGTTAGCACAAAAGAAGCTTTAGAGATTTTTGTTGATTTTCATAAGCTACCCACGCATAAGGTGGATAGTTTTAAATCTATAAAAGAAGTTGTAAAAGATGATAGCTATTTAAAAAATATGGCTTATTCTTTACAGGCTGATTATAACTTATACTATGATGATATTTTGAGAAATGAATTATTAGATAAAACCTTTTTTGGTAATTTTAGGCTTTTTATGGATTTATGCAAAATATTAGATTTTGTAAAAATAAATGAGTTTGAAAATATCATAAATGAATACTTTGGATTTTCTAAAAACGACAAAAGCTTAGCACTTATCTTAAGAGATAAAGGTGAGATTAAGAGCATAGCTATAAAAGAAAAAATAGTCAAAGATAAGACAATAAAATGGTTTAAACTAAAAGGAAGCAATGCTAAGTTTATAAAGTTTGTAAAAGCTAAAGAAAATGGATTGCTAAAAGATTGTTGCTTTATATTTAGTGGCATAAAAGAAATAATCATCAGTGAGCTTTTAGGTATAAATGCGATTTGCTTTCAAAGCGATAGCACGATGAAATATATACAAACACACGAGCAAATAAATGAGCTTTTGAGCTTCATAGATGAAAAGTTTTTGTATTTTATTATTGAGAACGATGAAAGTAGTTTTAATGCCAATTTAGGTCTTTTAAAAGAGTTAGCAAAGTTAAAACCAAGTGTGTTAAATAGTTTTTCTGTTCTTAATTATGATGAGTATAAAAATGCTGATTTTGTGGATTTTATAGTTTATTTAATGAAAGAATTAAAAAAAGATTATGAGAAAGACAGAAAGGAGCTAAATACCTTTTTGGCTTTTGCACAAAAGTATTTTAAAAGTTATTTTATGAAAGGCTTAAGCTTTTTAGAAAGGAGTAAAAATGGATAGATTTAAAAGTCAAAGTCAAGATGCAAAACTCAACTTTGATGCTTTTAAAGATATTAAAAAAATAACAAGTAGTCCGAATAGTATTTTACCACAAAATATTAAAAATGCTGATTTTATAGATTTAACAATATGGGCTATAAGAAATAAAGACTTAACTAATGTTGATTTTATATCTTTGATAGATAATTTTTTAGATAAAGGTAGCATTAGTTTTTTAATTAGTGAAGCCAATAAAGGAAAAACATTTTTAAGTCTTGCTATTTGTAAGTATTTATTGGAGTTTGATAAGGTTAAAAAGATTGTTTATTTTGATGGAGATAATAGCAAAATAACCATTAAAAGCAGGATTAAAGAAACAATGCAAATAAAAGGGTGTTGTTTTTTAGATTATGCAGATTTTAATTATATACAAACTAGCAATTCTTTGGAGTATGGAGATGATGAAATAGATGTAGATTTTGATTTTATTGTTAAAAGGTATTTGGAACCTTTAGCACAAAAAGGCAGTTTATCTGATTGTTTTGTTGTTTTTGATAGTCTTTTTAATTTCTTTAAAGGCGATATGAATGATAATAAAAAAGTAGCTGAGTTTATGAAAATAATCAAAAAAATAAGCCATAAAAGCGGTGGGACTTTTTTATTTATTCATCATAAAGGAAAAAGTGTAGAAAATGATTTTATAGGCGGAGTTAATTTTGCAAATGCTACTGATAATCTTTTTATAATACAAACAAGCAATAATGATGGTTTAAAGCTAGATATGGAGTTAAAAACCAAAAAAGCAAGGAACTTTCTACCTCATCCTCTAAAAATAGATATAGACCTAAAAACTCTTGATTTAAAAGTAGAAAAGCTTGTAAATGAAGCTGATACAAACTTTCTTTTAAAGGCTCAGAAAATCATAGAGCAAAGAGGGGAGATTTTGCAAGGGGATTTGTTAGAACTTTTAGGAAAAGCAAAGACTGATACTTATGCCATTAAAAAGCTAGAAAATGGGAAAATGCTATATTATGAAATCTTAGAAAAATCAAGAAGCACGGGCGGAAAAGCATTAAAATACTATATGCCTTTAAAAGAGAACAAAACTATCATTAATGGCATAGAAATAAACGCTACACAAACTTTATTTACTGAATAAAGCTACTTAGTTTTTTAAGCTATGTAGGTTTAACCTATGTAGCTTTGATTAACAAAAATATCCCTTAAATGCAAAAAGTATTTTTACTAATATAAAATTGATTAAAAAACAAAAATCGTTTAAAGCAGCTTTGATTGATTTAACATATATATTTTTATACCTTGCTAGTTTTTAATTATAAAAAATATTTATCATTTTTATAATTTATGTTATAAAAAACATTTGCTTTTAAACCTATTTGCTGAAAAAATATACATAGTGTTTATTAAGCCATAAATGCCTTTTAAATTGATTATATTAAAAGAATAATTCCAACATACAAGCACTAAGACATAGTTTTCTTACAAAGCTAAAAATAAAATTAATTATTTTGGAAGTAAAAATAAGTAAAATTATACTTTCAAAGGAGCTTTTTTTGATGAATTATGATGATAAGTTTAATAAATGGAATAAAAAAAAGAAAGAAATACATTTAAAAGAAAATAAAAAAATAAGCATAGGAAAAATTTATTGGGTTCAAGTAGGTCAAAATATAGGAAGTGAGGTTTATGGAAAGCATAGTGATTTTAAAAGACCTGTGTTGGTTTTAAATAAAATTTATATTCCAAATTATATTAATCTTTTCATAGGAATACCGTTATCGAGCAAAATAGTAAACAAGACAGGTTATCTTTACCATCACTTTATAGATAGTAAAAATAAAAATCAAGTTGCATTACTATCTCAAATAAGGTCTTTTGATACAAAAAGAATAGTAAGTCACTATAATGGTAAAATCAAAAAAGAAGATTTAGAAAAGATAAAAGAAAAAATAACTAAAAATATAATATCCCCGCACTAAGCGGGGTAACTCTCTAACTAAAGATAAAGAGCCAAATCTCCTTTATAAGAAGAAGTCTAAAACCTAACTACATAATAAGTTTCACAATTCTTTTTACTTGTGTTAATTATATCACAATTATAATAAAAAGTATATTATATATGAAAACAACAAAAATATTATTTTTAATTATTTATGTTCAATATTTATCTTATAAAAGGTTTTATGGATTTTGAAATTTCATCTAAAACCTTTTCTACATATCATCTTTTATTAAGTCTTTGATTTTATTGTATTTTTGTGCTTTGATGTAGTTTTCAAGCCAAGATTTAACCCAGTAAGGATAATCCCTACCATTAGTCCCCCAACCATTTATAGCATTATAGCTTACTTCCAATTTTTCGGCAAAATCTTTTTTAGATAAGTTAGCATTATTCATTAGTTTTTTAAACTCATCTTTACTTAGCATAGTCATCCCTTATCATTTTAAATATAAAATTATATCATAATATTTAGTTTTAAATACAAATATACTTTAATTAAGCTATTTATAAATATAAAAATATATAATTATGATTTAAAATAAATACATTTGTATTTTTAATCATAAAAAAGGAATTACAAAAATGGAAAATGTAAGTTATTGTAGAATGGGTATAGCTATTTCTTAGAGGTTTGCTCTAAATTATCTTCTTTTTTGTATTTTTCTAAGATTGTCAATAACTCATCAAAAGCTAAGCATTTTTCATAATAATATAAAAAGGGTTCTACCCAAGCGGGAATTTCTTTATCATCTTTCCAATTTGTAGAAATCCCGCTATAACTTACCTTTGCTATATCTGCAAATGTTTTCCTTGTTAATCCTAGTTTCTTAATTTTTTCATCAAATTCTAATCTTGTCATTTTGTAACCTTTATTTTTGTTTATTAGTTACCTTTTAAAGCTTGTGTCAATTCATCATATTTTTTTGCTTTGATGTAATAGTTTAAAAAAGGCTCTACCCACTTCGCATATGTATTTTTAGTACCCCAATTCACAACGCTGTTATAGTTCATATTAGTTAGTTTTGCAAACTCTTTTTTAGTTAATCCCGCTTGTTTTAGAAGCTTTTCAAATTCGCCCACTTCCATTTTTAACCTTTCTATATAAAATAATTATTTATTATAATTAAATAATCTTTTATTAACTTTAAATAATAAAAAGTGTATTAATTAAGTTATAATTAATAATATTTAATGTAAAATTTCATAAATAATTAATTTGAAGCAATAAAAAAGGAATTACAAAAATGGAAAATGTAAGTTATTGTAGAATGAGTTGTTTAGATGGCAAGATAAATGGGCTTAAATACTTTTTAGATGTGTTTTTGAGCGATTTAGATAGTAAAAGCGATGTTAAGTCTTGTGTAATGTTTGATAATGAGGCAAGTATTTGCGATATAAAAGATATGATTATGGCAATGCTTGATAATATAAAAGATATTACAATCGAGCAAGATAATTGTCTTTATAATGTAAGTCAGCGTGAAAGCACTTATAAAGGTATTGTAAAAGATGAGCTAGGCAAAGAGTTTAGTTTTGAAGAGCTTGAGAAAATACACCAAATACAAGAAGAAAGAATATTAAGAGAAATGTTGGAAGAAGATAAAAATAAAAGGTGTGTGAGTTAAACTCATACATCTTATGATGTAGATAATATCTACACTACTACACTATAAACAAGCTTTAAAATATCCAAAAAACTACATTGTATTAAGCAATATTTAAGAAAATGTTATACGATAAGAATACGATAAAAAGGGCATTTTGCTGATGAGCTAACTATTAATTAGGTCATCTTTTAACCTTTAAATATAAAAGGGTGTAAGTTAAATACTTCCTTATCAACATTTAGCTCCTAAGTTTAATCTAGGTGTTAAAAAAACTGCATAGCTTTGTCAAGGTATTTAAAATTAAATAGCTTTCTTTTAAAGGCATATAAAATAAAATGAGTTATAATAACTAAAAGTGGTTGAAGAGGGTATATCCAAATTTGGAGACACCTACCAAAACCCACAAAATAAACAGTCTTACAAGTGTTACCGCTTGCCAAAAAGAGAAGTGCTAATTTTAGTTAGTGGATATAGTGCAAATCCTATAAAGTCTTTAGCCTTTAATGATGAAAGAGAAAGAGATTTTATTTTTAAAGGCTATGTAATACCTTACAAAATAGATAAATAAAAAGATTTAATTATTATCTTAGGTATTTAGAAAGAAAACCTACCAAACTTTTAAAAATTACTTTTAAGCTTTAGAAAAAAAATACATTTAAGTTTCAAACCAAAAATGCTTAAAAAAGCAAGAAAACTTAAACCAAAAATCCGTGAAACATTCAATTTAAGCTAAATAAACTTAAAATACTTCAAAAAGACTTAAAAGACATTTTGTTAAAATATCGCCAAATAAGGCTTTGGTGCTTATATAAATATAAAAAAGTTTGAAAAGTGTAATTTTCAAAAACTATTTAAGTTTTATAAGAAATAAAGATTGATATGGTTGCATAAAAAAGGTAACTTACAAAAGGTAACCATTATAAAACTATTGTAATATAGATGTTTATTTTTAGTTATATATTTCAAGTCCTTTCATCCGCACCACTTATATAAATCTTGAAAATTGAAAATAGATCTACAAAATTATTTAAATAATTTTTGTGTATTGTAATAATGAAATATTTAGCATTAGTTTTTAAGTTATAATTTGATAAAATTATAACCTTTTTTTAAATCAAAATATGGATCAGTGTTTTATGGATGAATTGGTAAGTATTCTAAGTCATGCTCTTGGAGTTTCAAGGGATGAGATTTTCAGTGTAGAGAAAATTGGAGGTATGACAAATCAAAACTACCTTGTGAAAATCCAAAAAAAATCCACTAATTTAGAGAGCTATTGTTTAAGATTAACAAATCAAAAAACAAACCAACTGATTCATAGAAAAAATGAAAAAATTAATGATTTTCTAGCAAGTCAAGCAAAATTTAGTGTAGAAAGTGTTTATTTTGATGAAAAAACAGGGGTTAAAATTACTAAATTTCTGCATAATTCTTATGCACTTAATCACGAGAAAATCCAAAATAAAACCATATTAAAAGAAATAGCATTTAAACTTGAAGAATTTCACAAAAGTGATTTAGAATTTAAAAACACCTTTAATGTATTTAATTTGTATGAGCAATATTTTTCTTTGTTAAACAACAAAAGTATTTTTTACAAGTATCATAGACAAATGGATTATATTTTAAAAGTTTTTAATAAAATTGCATTGTATTTTCAAAAGCAAAATATTACTGTTTTACCGTGCCATAATGATCTCGTCCCTGAAAATATTTTAATAAAAGATAGAGTTTATTTTATTGATTGGGAGTATTCTGGAAAAAATGATATTTTATGGGAATTAGCAAATTTTATGATAGAATGCAGATTGGATGAAGAGTTAAAGAGATATTTTTTAGAATGTTATTTTAATCGCGATGTCACAAAAAAAGAAAAAATGCATTTAGATTTTTATGCTTTTTCGTGTGATGTTTTATGGACGCTTTGGACTGCCTTAAAAGAAGAAAATAATGAATTTTATGGTAACTATGGTTTTATTAGGATCAATAGAGCATACCAGCGATTAGAAAGTTTAAATTTATAATGAATAAAATAGGATATATTTCTGGTATTTTATCCGGATTGTTTTGGGCTTTAGCTGGAATATTTTATGTAAAAGTTACAGATAGGGTTGTTGATTCTTCTTATTTTGTTTTTGTATTGCTTTTTTGTATTGAGTTTATACCTTGGCTATTTTTAACATTGCTTATTTTATTTTTTAAAAAAGAAGTTGTTTTTAAAAGAAAACTTATATTTCCGTTTTTCGCTGGATTGCTCGCAGGTCCTGTTGCAATGTATTGTTATCTTAATGCAATTTCACTTATAGGCTTAAGTTTCAGTGCTTCAATTACTAGTTTATATCCAGTTTTTGCAACTTTTTTAGCATTTGTATTTTTAAAACAAAAAATAAACATACAAGGTTTTTTTGGTTTATTATTGGCTTTAACATCTTTATTTTTGTTATTTTTTAATGGTTTAAGTTTTAATTTTTTTGGGATAATTTTGGCTTTAATATGTGCATTATCTTGGGGAACTGAATTGGTTTTAAGTTCTATTGTTTTAAAGGAGTTGTCTACGACGAGTGTTTATTATTCAAGGCAAACTGGAGCAAGTTTTGGATATGCGATATTAATTTTTGTTCAAGAACCAAATTTTGCTTTCGATGATATCTTATCATTTAATTTTATTGTATTGCTGTTATGTGCTGTATCTTTTTGGGGGTTATCTTATTTTTTATATTATTTTACGATTTCAAAAATTGGATTAATAAAAGCTATGATGTTGAATATCTCTTATGTAATATGGTTTGTTATAATACAAAGTGAGTTTGACTTTAAACAAATAGCTTTAATTTTTTTAGTGTTTATTGGAGCAAATTTGGTTTTATTTTCTAAAAAGGATAAAGATTGAATGCGATTATTTTAGCAGCTGGGTCAGGAAGCAGATTTCAAGAACTTTCAAAGATAACTCATAAAGCTATGCTTAAAATACAAGGAGTCGCCAACATAGAGCGTACTATTGTTTATCTTAAAGAAGCAATGGTTGATGATATTTATATAGTAATAGGACATCTAAAAGAGCAATTTTTATATCTAGAAGAAAAATATAATGTCAAATTAATCTTTAATGAAAATTATGGAAAATATAATAGCATTTATTCTTTTTATAAAGCTAGTAGTTTTTTCAGTGATAGTTTTGTGATTGATTGTGATGTGGTTTTAAATGAAAATATTTTTTTGCAAAAACAAACTTTGAGTACCTATTATTGTATCCTAAGAAATTCTAAAGGTGAGTGGTATGTAAAAACAAAAGATGGGCTGATAGAAGGAATCGATACTACTTTATCGAGCGGACTTGCTTTATTGGGAGTTTCTTATTTTTGTACAGAAGATTGTAAAAAAATAAGAAAAAATTTAAAAAAATATCTTACATCTAGTTATTTGTTAAACGAGAAAATGTATTGGGATAATATTGTCTTGGATTTACTCTCAGAGCTTAAAATACAAGCAATTGAAGTTGAAAAATGTTATGAAATGGACAATTTGGAAGAATATAAGGAGATTTTAAATAAATGCAAGAGATAACTTCAAACGAACAGAAAAAAGTCTTGATGGATCTTCTTAGATATTTTGATAAATTTTGTAAAAAATATAATATTATTTATTCTTTAGGTGGTGGAACATTAATAGGTGCTGTAAGGCATAAAGGATTTATTCCATGGGATGATGATATAGATATTTATATGCATTATGATGAGTATGATAAATTAAGAAAATATTGGAAAAATTCAGAAAATATATATATGGAAGATATTTATGATAGAAACTGTAGATATTTTTATTTTCTTGCAAAAATTTACAATGAAAATTATTTGATAGAAGATTATGAAGGGCAAAGATGTCCATTTTTTTTAGATATTTTTATTTATGATTATATACCAAACGATATTGATTTGGTGAGAAAAACAGCTAAAAAAATAAAATTTTTAAGAAAACTTATCAGATCTTTTGTTAAACGTTCAGAGGAGTTTGCTTTTTTAAGTAAATTTTGTATTTACTGTTCTAAATATCTTAACAAGCAACTCGATAAAACACTAAAAAATTGGCGTTCAACATACACAAACAATAGTTGTGAAAATATAGCGTTATTTATAAGCGAATGCTCAGAATGGAACAATTCTATTATGCATAAAAAATATTTTAGCAAAACTATTGATCTTTGCTTTGAAGATGAAAACTATCCATGCATGAATGGCTATGGCGAGCATTTAAGAAAATATTATGGTAACTACATGAAACTACCTCCAGAGGATCAAAGAATACCAAAACATGGTTTTAAATTTTATAAGCTATATTGATAAGATAAATCATAAAAATATTTTTATTTGGCTCGTGATTTT
>NZ_JAKMQA010000008.1:0-106360 GCF_025771295.1 Campylobacter sp. RKI_CA19_01121 | reverse complement strand
GGTATTATGAACGTTTGAATGTGTTGGATAATAGGTGTTTGAAGCATTTAAACACTTAAATTTAATTTTTTCCTTTTCTTAACATTCTAATTAAAAATCTTGCAGGATGAGTAGCATGTAAAAAATCTTTTTCTATTTTTGGCTCATCAAAGATTAATGCGCTAAGTATTCTAGCTCCAATAATAGCACTAGCAAAAGCCCTAGATCCATGAGCAATAGAAAAATACAAAGGAATAAAATCATTTGGCGCTACTTGACTTTTATTTTTATGCCATAAAAGTGCCTTATAATTTTGCATATAAAAATTTTCATCATAGGCTTGACCTATTATGGCAAATCTATCACTAGAATATGATCTAAATCCTACTTTACCACCCATAATTTCTAAATTTTCACCTTGTAAAAATTCTTTTATATTTTCAACATTTTGCAAATCATCATTTTTCAAAAGCGTTGTATCTTGATTAAGTCTATCATAACTTGCACCAATAAGTTGTAAATTTAATTCTTCATTAATAGGACAAATATAGCCTTTTGAAGATAAAGCATGAGAATTTTTTAAAAATGGTTTTAAATGAGTGCATTGTCCTCTAACACTGCTTAATTTCATATGTTTATACTCTAAAAAATTCTTAACATCAGCACCTTGAGCATAAATTAACACATCATAATCTTTCAATGTTTTTTGATTATTAAATTGCAAAGAAAATTTTTCATTTTCATAAGAATAATCTTTAAATTCATGCTCAAAAAATACTCTAGCCTTGCTTTTTTGCAAAAGTGTTTTCACAAGCTCTTGGGGCTTTATACATGTTCCATCTTTTAAAAAAGCTTGATTGTTAATAATTTCAAATAAAACATTATCTTTTTGACTATCAAAACGCTCTTGCATAAGTTCATTATGAGCAAATTCATAAACCCCTTGTGGAATTAAATTTAAAATTTGCCTATAAAATCTACTAGCCTCTAAAAAAGCATATTGTGAAAACTCACCCAATAAAACATCAGGTTTTAAAATCAAAGAGCTTAAAATTCCATTGATATTTCCAGAAGCACCTTTTCCTAATGAATTTTCTTTTTCAAAAACATCTACTTGAACATTTCTTAAAGAAAGCTCATAAGCTATACTAGCTCCGGCTATACCTGCTCCGATGATGGCTATTTTTTGTATCTCTTTTTTCAAACACGGAGTGTTAAAATAAGCAAACTTATCTTCAAATTCAAGGCCATTAAAAACAGCCTGTATCATTTCCCTTTTTCTAAAACCTTTGATTTTTTGTACTTGAAAATTATTATTAATTAAAGCTTTTTTTAAAATGCTTGCAGAGGAAAAGGTTAAAACCTTGGCATTTATTTTTGAATTTTTAGCAACTTTGTTTATAATATCCTCATCAAACATCTCTTGATTTTTAGCAGGGGTAAAACCATCTAAATACCAAATATCGGCTTTAAAATCTAAATTTTGCAACTTTTCTTTAGCATCGCCAAATATCAAATCTAAAAAACAATCTTGAAAATAAAATCTATAAACTCCATCTTTACATGGAGGATAAAATTTTAAAAACTGTTCTAAAAGCTCTTTAAATTCCTCATAAAAACCAAGATTTTTATAAATTTCTCTTAATTTATCTTTTTCTATATAAAAATTTTCAAAACTAAGATAAAATAGTCTTTGATTTTCTTTTTTTTCTTTTATAAAACGCTTTAAAGTAAGGAAAAAATTTAAACCTATACCAAAACCAAGCTCTGCAATGATAGTTTGTTTTGTTTGAAATTCAAAAGCATTAGTGTAGATAAATTCACTCTCGCTTAAACCATCGCTAGAATTAAAATAATAATCATCAAAATCTAAAGAAAAAGGTGCATTGTTTTTAATGATAATATTTGCTTTTTTCATTGATTTTTATAAAAATAACTCTCTATGCCATTAGCAATACCAATAGCTAATAATTCTTGGAAATTTTTATTTGTTAATCTATTCCTTTCACTAGGATGACTAATGTAACCTGTCTCAATCAATATAGCAGGCATTTGCGCACCCACTAAAACCCAAAATGGAGCTTCTCTAACTCCACCATCCACAACTTTATATTTTTTTCTTACATTACTTAAAATCTTTTTTTGAACATCAATAGCTAATTTATTTGAAGCAACGATTTTTTCACGGTTTAAAAAATTTAAAAAGGTTTGTTTAGAAAAATAATTCATCTCTTCAAAATCGGATTGATTTTCCAACTCAGCAGCTTTTTTACTTCTTTCGCTTCTTGCAGGCGATAAAAAGAAGGTTTCAATACCTTGTAAAGTTTTAGCTCTTTGTTTATTTGGAGCTGCATTTGCATGGATAGAAATAAATAAATCCGCCATTTTTTCATTAGCCATAGAGGTTCTATCTCTTAAGTTTATAAATTTATCTGTACTTCTAGTATAATAAATTCTATATCCACGTTTTTTAAGCTCATTACCAAGTTTTAAAGCCACGCTTAAAACTACATCTTTTTCTCTAACACCCTTATCACCCAAAGTACCTGGATCTTTACCTCCATGACCTGGGTCAATTACTATGATTTTACCTGATTTTTTAATGGTAGCTTTTGCCGTTTTTGAAGTAGTTTTTGCCGGTGCTTTCTTAATCTTTTTTTCAAAGCCTATAAATAATTCCTCATCATCTAAATCAAGATTAGTTTTAAAATCACTAGTAGAATTTAAAACAACTCTTACTGTAGTTTTATTAAACTGCACTATTGTGATGGATTGATTTTTATTGATATCGATTTTTTTTCTATCGCCTTCTAAAATAGCTTCAAAGCTTACAATAGAACGATATGTTTTACCATCTTTAAAAGAATTGATTTTAATATCTTCAATATCAATATCATTGTTTAATTTTAAATTAACACCATTTTTATCTTTACTTGATTTTAAAATATATAAAGGCTCATTTTTAACAACTTCTTTTTTTACTTCTGTTTTTTTAATTTCATTTTGTTTTTTAACTATAGGTTTGAGTTCTTCTTTTTTTTCTACTTTTTCAAGCCCCATAAAAAGACTTTGATCTTTAAGCTCTATTTTGATCTTTAATTCTTTTTTTGAACTTAAGACCAAACGCATACTTGTTGGGTTAAATTGCGATACGATAATATCAAAATCTTTAAATTCAAAAGTTCTCTTAGGTCCTTTTAAAATCCCATCAAAATCTGCAACATAACGGAAATTCTTATCGCCTTTGAGAGTAAAGTTTTTAATGTCTTTTTGGCTGATTTTTTCACTTAAATCAAGCAAGATACCATTGTCTGATTTCTTTACATCAAGCACAAAAAGCTCTTTTTGCACCGGAGCTTTTTTATCTTCTTTTTTATCTTCTTTTTTATCTTCTTTTTTATCTTCTTTTTTATCTTCTTTTTTATCTTCTTTTTTATTAATAGGTGATGTGGTATTGGTTTCAATTTTTGTTTGTTCTTTTTTTATTTTTTGATCTTGTATAACTTTTAAAGCATTTTTTAAACGTGAAATTTCTTCTTCACTTACTCCGCTTTCTTTAAGCTCTTGCACATAAGCTTTATCATCAAAGCCTAAAGAATTTGAACTTATGATTAATCTTTTTAAAATCTCATTTTTTTCTTCATTATTATCATTAATCACACTTTGTATATACAAAGATTTTAACTGCTGGTGTAATTGTAGTTTTTCTTCTGAATTAGAAGTTAAAAAATTTTGATCAAATTTCTTAACTTCTGCATTAGCAAAAACACTAAAACAAAATAATAAAAAAATAAAAAATATTCTAAGCATCTTCGCCATTAACTAATTTTTTCATTAGCTCTTCTACACTAATAAGCTTATCTAGTCTATATCCATTAGCCCCTGTAAAAAATAAGCCTGTTTCTTTTTTACCGCTCCAAGCATCATATAATCTATCTGCTATACAATAACCTACCTTAGTAGCTTCCTTGCCTCTACCGCATGGTGCAACACAATTGCTCACACAAGAAATTTTTGGCCCCATTCTTTTATCTACTAAATTTAAAAGATTAGTTCTTACCCCTCTTGCAGGATAGCCAACTGGAGATTTTAAAAGCTCAATATCTTCTTTTTTACAATCTAGCAATACTTGTTTAAAATCATCACTCGCATCGCATTCAAAAGTTCCTATAAAACGAGTTCCCATTTGAACACCACTTGCTCCTAAAGACATCATTTTTTCTATATCTTGCTTATCCCAAATTCCACCCGCGGCGATTAATGGTATATCTCCCCAGTTTTTAATTTCTTGCGCAACTTGTGGTACTACATTTTCCAATTGATATTCATCCATTAAACATTGCTCATAAGTAAAACCCTGATGTCCACCGCTTTTTGGTCCTTCAACTATAACCGCATCAGGCAAGCGATTGTATCTGCTTTGCCATCTTTTGCAGATAATTTTTAAAGCCTTAGCTGATGATACAATAGGTACCAAAGCAACATCAGGATAATCTTGTGTAAATTCAGGCAAATTTGTAGGAAGCCCTGCTCCTGAAACTATCACATTAAAACCAACCTCACAAGCATTACGAGCAATTTGCGCATAATTATTACTTGCATATAAAATATTACAGCCTAAAGGCGCATCTTTACAAACCTTTCTAGCATTATCTATCAAAGCTTTTAAACCTGCTTTTGAGTAAAAATTATCACTACCATAAGGCTTTGCATTGAACTCTTTATCTATATGCGTTCTATTTTCATAATATCCAGTTCCTACCGAAGAAATAATCCCTAATCCACCATTTAAAGAAACTGCAGAAGCAAGTTTGTCCCAACTTATACCAAGTCCCATGCCACCTTGAAAAATAGGATATTTTATCTCATGCTTTCCAATTTTTAAAGCTTTAAAACTCATCATATTACCTTTAATTTTGCAAATTTTCTTTTTCCAACTTGTAAAATATATTCACCGCTTTCTAGTTGGAATTGTTCATCTTGAACTTTTTCTCCATTAACACTTACTGCATTTGAATTAATCAATCTTCTAGCAGCTGAAGTAGAACTTTCCATTTTGCACTCTACTATAGCTTTTGCAAGCCAAATACTACCTTCTAAAGTAAAACTTGGCATATCACTAGGAAGTTCTTTTGCACTATGGACTTTGTCAAATTCTTCCTTGGCTTTTAAAGCACACTCGCTTGAGTGAAAACGCGCAGTAATTTCTAAAGCTAAATTTTCTTTAGCTTTTTTAGGATGCAATGAGCCATTTTTAATATCATCTTTTATTTGTGAAATTTCATTTAAGCTTTTTTCACTTAAAAGTTCATAATATCTAAACATCAATTCATCACTAATACTCAAAACTTTAGCATACATATCTTTGGCATTTTCAGTTACACCAATATAATTTCCCAAGCTTTTACTCATTTTATTTACACCATCAAGGCCTTCAAGCAATGGCATCATCATCACCGCTTGTTCTTTTTGGCAATTATATACTCTTTGAAGCTGTCTACCCATTAAAAGATTAAACTTTTGATCCGTACCGCCCATTTCTATATCACTTTTTAATGCAACACTGTCATAACCTTGCAAAAGCGGATATAAAAACTCACAAATTGATATAGGGCTTTGTTCTTTGAAACGCTTAGTAAAATCATCTCTCTCAAGCATTCTAGCAACACTAAAAGTCGAAGTAAGCTCTACTATACCAGCAGCACCAAGCTCATTTAGCCATTTAGAATTAAAATGAATTTGAGTTTTATTTGGATCTAAAATCTTAAAAACTTGTTCTTCATAAGTTTTAGCATTTTTAAGTACTTCTTCTTTGTCAAGTTTTTTTCTTGTAGCACTTTTTCCTGTTGGATCTCCAATTTGAGCAGTAAAATCGCCTATTAAAAACTGCACTATAGCCCCATGCTTTTGAAGCAAAGCCATTTTGCTCAAAACCACAGTATGACCCAAATGCAAATCAGCAGCCGTAGGATCAAAACCAGCCTTTACAAAAAAATTTTCACCTTTTTCATAGTAATTTTTTACTAAAGAAACTAATCTTTCTTCATCAATAATTTCTGCTATTCCTCGTTTAATTTCTTTAATAATTTCATTAATATCCATAAAAAACCTTTTTTAGTGATTATTATATGCATCATTTAAAGATGTAAAATCTAAAATTTTATATCTAGATTTTAATCTTTCTTTTGCATTCTCAAGATCTATATTATTAGGTAACTCAACTTGTACTTCAAAATAATTTGCAACGACTGGCTCTGAATCAGCTGAGTTAATACTTAAAACATTAATCTGCATTTTAGCTAAAGTAGTTAGAAAATCTGCTAAAGAACCTTTTTTATTTTCTATAGAAACGATGATTTTGTAACTTTTTATCGAACTATCATTCCAAAAAACAAAAACCATTTCTTTGTTATCTTCTATCATTTTCATTGCTTGTTCACAAAGCTTATGGTGTATCGTTGCTCCAGTTGAATGTCTAAAAGCAATGATTTCATCTCCTCTTTTAGGCCTACAACAATAATCAAAATTAATCGTGGTTATTTTATAATTAGAACCAATCACTATGCTTTCAAATTTTTGCTCATTTTGTTCAAATTTAGCTGCTTGATTTTGCCCCATATATTTTCTTAGAGCAATAATTACATCTTTAAAATAATTAAAATCCAAAGCAATTTGTCTTAGCTTTTTATTAAAATTTTCTTTTTCAAGCCATTCTTCTATAAGTTTAGAATCTTTATTAAAAACAGTAGATAAAAGATTAACAGCAATTTTGTTATTTAATTCTTTTTTCTTTTGCTTGCAAAAATCTCTTATACTAGCTCTAGCCTTTCCTGTTTTAACGCTATCTATCCATGAACATCTAAAAAATTCTTCTTCGGAAGTTTCAATGCTAACTATATCTCCATTTTTAAGCACGGTTAAAAGTGGTACTCTCATGCGGTTAACAAACGCAGTTTTTGCATGAAGTCCTACTTTGGTGTGAACTTCATAAGCAAAGTCCAAAGCCGTAGCCCCGCGCGGCAAAGTAAAAATTTCACCCTTTGGAGAATATACTGCTATATCTTCTATATATAAACTATCTTTTGCATATTCATAAAGTTCGATAGCATCACAATCTTGCACAGCATTGCCATCTTCTTTACCATGCATAGAAATATCTGCAAGCCAATCTAAATTTGGTGTTGTTATATTTCCTTCTTTATATTTCCAATGCGCTGCCACACCAAATTCAGCAGTCTTATGCATATCAAAGGTGCGAATTTGAGCTTCTATGATATTTTTTGCATCAAAAAGCGTTGTATGTAAGGTTTGATAACCATTTTGTTTTGGCAAAGCTATATAATCTTTAAATCTTGAAATTAAAGGATTAAAATGTGTATGTAAAATTCCTAAAGCCAAATAACAATCATAAACTTTTTCAACCAAAATTCTTACACCCAAAAGGTCTAAAACTTCATCAAGTCCTACACCTTTTCTTTGCATTTTTAAATAAATAGAATAATTATGTTTAATTCTTTTGTGTATAACAAAATTACCTTGTCTAAACCCATTTTCCAAAAATAACATTTCTATTTTTGAGATAAATTCATTAAATCCAAGTTGAATTTGTTGATCTTTTGCATTTATATAATTATCAATTTGTGCATATTCATCAGGTAATAAAAACTTAAAACTTAAATCCTCAAGCAAATTTTTTATACTTGAAATTCCAAGTCTATGAGCTATAGGTGCATATACCACCAAGGTTTCTTCGCTGATTCTTTTTTGTTTATCTTCTCTTAAAAAATTTAAAGTAAGCATATTGTGCAATCTATCACAAAGCTTTATTACAAGCACGCTCACATCTTCAACACCAGCTAAAAGCATATTTCTAAAAGTCAAAGCAGATTTTGCAAGCTTTTCATTAGAATTAGAGCGTGTAAGATGATCTTCTCTAATACTGACTATTTTGGTTAAGCCTTGAACTAATTTGGTGACTTCTTCACCAAAATTTAAACTCAATTCTTCTTCATTGCAATTTGTATCTTCTAACACATCATGCAATAATGCAGCGATAATCATAGACTGTACAGGGCTTAAAAATGCCACAAAAGAAGCCACTAATATAGGGTGAACCGCATATGGTTCTCCGCTTTTTCTAAATTGTCCTTCGTGTTTTTGGATACAAAAATCTACTGCTTTTTCTAAAACAGCAGATTGTGGGAAGACCATAAAAAGGATTTCTTTTGCTCTTTGTAAATCCTTACAATTTTTAACATCATCAACAAGTTTATCTAACAATAACTCATCATTTACTAGCTTCAATAAATCCCTCTAAAACGATTTTATCTTCTGCTATTTCATGTAAAGCAATGTCGGTATATTTGTATTTATTTTTATCTAAATTTACCAAAGGTTCTGCACCATTTGCAAGCTCTTCAGCTCTTTTAGCTACTACAAGAGCTAGTTTATATCTATCATCTTTTAGTTTTTTTAATGCTTTTGCAGCTATTTGTTCTACTCTCATTTTTATCCTTAATCTTGATTTTTAACAATAGAGCATAAACTCATATCGCCTTGGATGATTTTTAATAAATTTCCTTCTTTAAACATATTACATACCACAATAGGTAAAGCATTATCTTTAGCTAAGGCTATTGCAGTATCATCCATAACTTTAATATTATCATGCAAAGCTCTTTCATAACTTAGCTCATTAAGCATAATTGCATCATCATATTTTTTAGGATCTTTATCATAAATTCCATCTACCTTAGTTGCTTTAATGATCATATCTGCTTGAATTTCCACTGCTCTTAAAGTCGCAGCAGTATCTGTAGTAAAATAAGGATTGCCTGTGCCACAAGCAAAGATAACTATACGTCCTTTTTCTAAGTGTCTATGTGCTCTTCTCATGATATAAGTTTCACAGAATGCTTCCATTTGAATAGCGCTTTGAACCCTTACATCAAGCCCAGTGCTTTCTAATGCTTCTTGCATAGCTATAGAATTAATCACAGTAGCAAGCATACCCATATGATCGCCACTTGTTCTTTTTATAAGTCCATCTCTTGCAGCAGATACCCCTCTAATGATATTTCCACCACCTATTACTATACCTACTTCAACATTTTCATTAATCAAGCTTTTTATTTCAGAAGCTATGTATTTTAAAATAGAATTTTCTATACCAAACCCATTTTCTCCAGCCAAAGCTTCTCCAGAAAATTTAACCAATACTCTTTTTCTTTTATTGTTCATTAAATTTCTCCTTTGATTTGAAACTATATCAAAATTCGCATTAAAAAAAACTAATTTATTTAATCATCTCTAAAGGATTGATATGAAAATTCTTTTGTGTTACTTCAAAAGTTAAATCACTTTCAACCCTACCTATAATATAACCTTTTTTGATATTTCTACCCACTTTAACCCCAGGTGCAATTTTATCTAAATGCGCATAAATAGTATGTATACCATCTTTATTTTCAACAATCACAACTTGTTTTAAAGTTGGAGTTGCTTTTGCAAAAACTACTTTACCATCTAAGACATTTCTTACTGCAGCATTAGCACTGTCACTTTTTAAAACCACATTTTCATTATAAATTTTAATATTATAAATAGGATCAATATAATTTCCAAATTTTTGCTTTACCGTGTAAGATTCTAAAGGAGCGATTGTCTTAGGACCGCTATAGCGCTTAACACTGCTTGTCTGATAACTTGAGCCTACTTGTTTAACATTTGAGCTTGGTTTTTTGTCTTCTTTTTTTTGTGCTAATTTTTCTTCTTCTTTTTCTTTAATAATTTTTAATTTATTAAGTGTTTTTCTCAATTCTTGTTGTTGGGCTTGTAAATTAGAAAGTTTTCTAGTATAAATTTCTTTATCTGTTTTTTGCTTAGCTATTTCTTGTTCTTGCTTTTTTCTAAGATTTTTAAGCTCATCGATTTGATCTTTATAGGCTTTTAAATTATTATTGATTGCGGTAATTTGAGTTTGTTTTTCTTCTATTTTTTTACTTATATTTTCATAATCTTTTGAAATTTGATAAAATTCTTCTTTGAAAATTTTATCCAAAACTCCAACTAATTCTAAAGCTATGATACTATCTTCACTTTCAATATAATTTTTAGGAATTGCTAAATCATAAGCAAAATCTTTAGCAATTAAATCAATAATCTTCCCTTCTATTTTGTTTTTATTTTGCAAAAGATCTTTATTTTGTGCATTGAGTTGCTCTAGCGCTTTTATTTGAGTTTTTACTGAACTTTCAAGTTTAGAAGTTTTTGAAGTTAAAGTGCTAATTTCTGAAGCAATTTTTTTTAGATTTTTTTCATTATCTAAAATTTCACTAGCTAAATCCTCTAACTTTTTAGAAAGTTGCTTTACTATGCGCTCATTTTCTTTAATATCTTTTTGTTTTTGTGCAATTTCATTTGCAAATAAAACAGAAAAAGAAAACAAAAAAAGCAAAAAGCATTTTTTCATTTTCTAACCTTAAACATTACAAAATTCACACAAGCAAAACAAACACAAAGCATTGCTAAAAAAATCAAAAACAAATGTGTGAAAATACTTATTTTAGGTAAGCTAATGTCCACACTTTGTAAAGCTAGCTTGATAGACTCAAGATCGTAAACTTGGGTAAAAAATAATACAAGCAATAAAAATGCTATAAAACAATCAATAAAAACAATCTTATAAAGCATAAAAGATCTAAACCAAAACGGAGCTCCAAGTAAACACATGATTTCTACTCTTTGAGTATGCTCAAAAAGCCAAATTTTCATTTGCTTAAGCAATAATACAAAGCTAAGCAATATTATAATAAACAAGAAAAACCATAATAAAAATTTCACTAAAACCAAAAGTTTGTAAATTTTTGTATGCGTTTTAGCAAAAGTCTCCACTCTAGTAATATTAGGATTTTTTAAAAGCTTATCTTTTAAAGTATTTAGCTCATCTTCTGATAAAAGTTTATTGAGTTTTAAAGTATAAAATTTTGGCAATGTAGCCTTTAAAACTTCTATATTTTTAGCTGATATATCATTTTTAAGTCTATCTATCATTTCATTTGGATTTAAAATTTCTAAAGACTGAAAATGATTTACCTGATCTTCTATGCCTTTTTTATCTAAATGAGTTTTACCTACTAAAATAATATTATAATCTTTATTTAAAAGTTTTTCATAATGCTCTATAGTTTTGTTTGTAATGATTAAAAACTCAAAAGCAAACATCATTACCATTAAAGCAAATATCAAAGAAAGATGATTTTTAAAAGATTTCATTCATTCTCCCATTTTCAATATTAAAACGACGATAATCAAGTCTTAAATTAGTAGGAATTCTATGCGTAACAACTACCACACAAGTTCCAAGTATTTCTCTAGCTGATTTTAATAAAGTCCATATAATATCTGAAGAATACTCATCCAAATTTCCCGTTGGCTCATCGCATAAGAGTAATTTTGGATTATGTGCTAAAGCTCTTGCCATAGCCACGCGTTGTTGCTCTCCACCTGAAAGCTGAGCTGGCTTCTTATCAGCTTTGAAAGTTAAATTTACATGCTTTAAAAGCTTTGCGGCTTGTTCTTTGCATACATTCTTACTATAACCTTTAATCATCAAAGGTAGCATTACATTTTTTTCTACACTAAATTCTTGAACTAAACGATAATCTTGAAAAATAATTCCTATTTTTTGCCTAAGCTGTAAAAGCTCAGCATTAGAAATATCCACTAAATCATTATTGCAAACTTTTAAATTCCCACTTATTGGTTCCAAATCTCCATAAAAAGATTTTAACAAAGTTGACTTTCCACTACCACTTTTTCCTGTAATAAAAACAAAATCATTATCTTTTAGCGAAAAACTAGCATTTTCTATAACAAGTTCATCATAACCAAGACAAAGCTTTTTAGCTTCTATCATCACTGCTTTTCCTTATTTGTTTTATAAATGATTATTTGATATAAGAATACAATATTTCTCTTAATTTTTCTATAGCTTTTAAATTTTCTTTAGTTTTAAAAGGCTGTTCAAAAATAAATTCTATCTTTTGCGCGTTTAAAGCTATATAAACATGCTCAGGCTTATAAAAAGCACCAAAAGCTATTTTAATGATAAGCTCGTCATCCTTAATATACATTTTTTCAAAATGCAAGAAAAAATCCTCACCTTTAAAAACTTCATTTTTAAAATTCTTTTTTATACAAGCTAATTCTTCTGCGTTTAATCTTAAATCTTCAATGACAAATTTTTGATCTTTGCTTAAACTTTCACTCTTGCTAAAACCACTAATGATTAAATCATATATATCTTTATTTTGTCTTTTCCAGCGATCTTCATATTTGCTTGAAATTTCTAAATTTTCATTTTTTTTGATTAAAGCTTTTAAATGCGAAAAAGTTAAAAAAGTTTCTAAAGTAAAATCAAAATACAAAAAACTATCTGTTCTAAGTTCAAATTGCCCATTTTCTTTTAAAACCCTAGCGCATTCATTTGCAAAATTTAACCCCACTACCCTACGATGAGGCTTTTTATCCCAAGGAACAGGAAAATGCAAAAAGATTTTATCTATCAAGTTAGACTCAAGTACGCTTAGCAATAATCTTGCATCAGTTTCTATTAATAAAACATTATTTAAGTTTTCACTTAAGGCAAGTTTAGCTACTTGCTCTAACGCAGGGGTGTAAATTTCTATACCTATAATCAAAACATCAGGATTTAATCTTGCTTGATAAAGCAAATGCCTACCACTTCCAAAACCTATTTCAATAAAAATTTGCTTTTTGTTTTTTATTTGCTCTAGTAATTCTTTTAAATCATTAGCAATTAAAGGTGTTTTTTGGATTAACCTTGTATGTTTTAATGCTACAGCTTCACAAACTACATCTTGAGTAAAGTTTTCTTTAAACACAAGTAAAGCTTTTTGCAAATATCCAATTTGCGAAGGCTTAGTGTGTTTTTCACCCTTAATAAGCCATTCTTGTTTTTTTTCATCTTTTTTAATCTGCAAAAAAAAGTTTTCTTGCTTTATGCGCGTAAAAAGTAAGTCTACATTTTCACCTTTAGCAAGCCATAAAAATTCAACCCCATCTTTTTCAAAAGGAAGTTGAATTTCTTTTAGAATTTTACACTTAAAATTTGGCATTATTTCACCGCTGTAAATTTATCAGAAGCTTTTGATTCTATACCATTTGCATCAATAGCTATAACTTCATAACTATATACTTTTCCAGGAACAGCTGTGATATCTTTTAATTGTTTAGATTTAATCTCTTTAAACACAGCATTACTTCCACCTCCACTTCGTTTAACTATGTATTCTTTAGCTCTATCGTCATTATCAACCCATTCAACTCTAATACCATCATCTTCAACAGCACATAAAATAATACTTGGTGCTAATGGTGCCCCTAAGGTAATACCTTCTACAGGCTCACTTGCTATAGGACTTTCTAAGCCATCTTTATCGACCATACTCACTTTATAATATCTTTTTTCAGCCACGCCTTTAACCACATCTTCATAAGTATTTTCAGAAGTTTTAGCTACCACGCTAAAAGGTAAAAAGGTAGTTGAACTAGAATAAATTTTATAATAAGCAAAATCAGCATAATCAATTTTATCCCAAGTTAAAATGATTTTTCTTGGCGCGTCTTTACTTGCTTGTAAATTACTTACCATAGGAGGAAGTGCTTTGGTGGTTGATTCTACTATTTTACTTGGAGTACTTTTAATACCATCATAAGTTAAAGCTATGATTCTATATTGAAAACTCTCATCAGGCTTTAGTGAATCATCTATATATTCAGCACTTAAGCGATTTTTAACCCTAGTTAATTCTTTAAATTTCATATCTTTCATATTTGCACGCTCAATGATGTATGAATTTACTCTTACATCAGGGTGTGGTCTCCAAACTATTTTTACACGATTTGGCAAACCCACAATAGCTTGCACAAAAGGCACTGGATCAATCACTCTATTGGTAAAAGCTTCTATGCTTACACCATCTTGAGAAACTTGCCCAAGCTCATTAAAAGTTTTCATAGAATAATAATATCTTGTATTTGGCTCTAAATTTGTATCAGTATAATGAGTTTGAAATTTATTTTTAATTTTTGCTATAAGCTCCATAGGTGCACCAGCTGCATTTGCCCTATAAATATAATAGCCTGCTATATTTTGATCATACAATGGTTCCCATTCAAAAGCTATACTTGTAATATCACTTATACTTTTAATATTTGAAATTTTTGGTAAAGTATCATTTACTTGAGCAATTTGAGGCGAACTCATAGTTGTACTACAAGCACTAAAAGCCAAAGCAGAACTTAAGATAATCCAGTGAAGTTTTTTCATCTATCTCTCCTTGTGTAAAATTTTCTTTTAAAATTTGATAAAAATCATCAAACATAGGAGCTTTTATAAACATTAACTCTTTAGTCCTAGGATGAATAAAATAAATCAAATACGCATGAAGCATTACTCTATTATACTTTATTTTTCCTTTATATCCGTATAATTCATCTCCTAAAATATAGCGATTAAAATCTGCTAAATGCACCCTGATTTGATGGGTTCTTCCTGTATATAATTTAGCAGCTATTAAAGAGCAGTTTTTAGCACTTAATAAATTTATAAAATCTGTTTTTGCATATTTTGCTAAAGGATTTTTGGTATTTGTAGTAATTTTTTTAAGCCTATTATTAGGACAACGCATAATAGCTTTTTCATTGCTCATTTTATCATTTTTCAAAGGCAATTCACTCAAAGCAAGGTAAAATCTACCCATACTTTTATCTAAAAGCTGATTTGCTAAAAATTGATGTGCTTGATTGTTTTTAGCTATGATGATAGCTCCGCTTGTGCCTTTATCAAGTCTATGCACAAGCCCTGCTCTATGCTCTCCATTTAAATTTGATAAAGCATAGCCCTTATGCAAAAGCCAATCCACCAAAGTCGCTTCTTTAACACTACTTGCACCATGTACGACAACATTAGGAGCTTTGTTTAAAACTAAAACATCATCATCTTCATATAAAATTTCTATATCAAACTCAGGCGTGTAGCTTTCTTTAGCTTCTTTTACTAAAGGTAAAAAAATACTTATTTCATCTTTTTGTTTTATTTTTTTAGAACTTTTATTTTCTAATTTTTCATTAATATATATGCAATTTTCTTTGATAAGTTTAGCAACTTGCGAACGACTTTGTTTAAGTATATCTGATAAAAAAATATCCAATCTTTCTTCACAAAGTGATGAAATTTTTAGCATATTATATTTCCTTGTGATAAAATTTGCAATTTTAGCATATAATTACACAATATTTTGTAAAAAGGTTAGCTTTGATAAAACTTGATAGAAGAATTCTAACGCATTTTGATTTTGTTCAACCTCTTTTAGTGTTACCTATCATAGCTATATCTTTTCTTTTAATTTATGAAGCAAATACACGCTTAGCCGAAAAGCAATTTATCTATACTTTAGTAGGTTTTACAGGCTTTGCATTTTTTTTCTTTTTACCTTTAAGAAGATTGATGTGGCTTATACCTGTACTATATTGGATTAATATAGCTTTACTTTTGAGTGTGGATATTTTTGGTGTTGAAAAACTTGGGGCTAGAAGATGGCTTGAGATACCTTTTACACATTTTACCATACAACCTTCTGAAATTTTTAAGCCTTCTTTTATTTTAATGTTAGCTTATTTGATTTATCAAAACCCACCACCTCATAATGGCTATGGTTTAAAACAATTTTTAAAGCTAAGTTTTTATATTTTACTTCCATTTTTACTTATAGCAGGAGAACCTGATTTAGGAACAGCTTTAGTGCTTTTAATAGTGGGTTTTGGAACGCTTTTTATCATAGGAGTAAATTATAAAATTTGGCTTAGTATTTTTTTAGCTATAGCTATAGCTTCGCCTATTATTTATAGTGATTTTTTAAAACCTTATCAAAAACAAAGAATTCATGATTTCTTAGCTGAAGAACCAAGTTACCATGTAAAACAATCCATCATTGCAATAGGAAGTGGTGGTTTGAGCGGAAAAAAGGCTGATGAAGCCACACAAACACATTTTAAATTTTTACCTATTTCTACAAGTGATTTTATCTTTGCATATTTGTCTGAAAGATTTGGTTTTATCGGTGCGGTTGTAATCATATTACTTTATACCTTACTCATTTTTCATTTATTGAGTTTAAATTATAAGCTCAAAGATGATTATTTTACAAGAGTAGTGACAAATTGCATTGCTTTATTTATTTTCATATATGTAGCAGTAAATATATCGATGACCATAGGTTTTGCTCCTGTTGTTGGCATACCTATGCCATTTTTTAGTCATGGGGGAAGTTCTTTTGCTACCTTTATGATTTTCTTTGGAATTTTACAAAATTTAATAACTTTTAGATATTTAGCAATAGAAAAAGCAGTAAAAATAAAATTCTAAATTTAAATTAAGGAAATAAAGATATAATAACATTTTTATTTTAACTTCTGGCGGATTTATAGCTCAGTTGGTTAGAGCAACCGGCTCATAACCGGTTGGTCGCAGGTTCGAGTCCTGCTAAATCCACCATTTATTTTTTACTCCCGAGTGTTTTTTGGCAAATTATATTCAAAATATTAAAAAAGAGTTTTTATATTTTCAAAAATAGCTTTTTGTATATTATATAAACAACCATAATAATAATTTATTTTACACCTAAATTATATATTAGGTATAAATCTTTTTCATAGATAAAACTAATTATACTTATCATACTTTATAATATTTTCTAAAGCTTTGAAAAATCACTAGGAATTTTGATAATCAAATTTTCATTTTTTAAGTTTAATTTCTTAAATGATAGGTTTTATTATCATAGTAAAAACTTTGGTTTAAAAATACTTTTTTAAAAAATACATAGTCTTTATAAAAAAGCTTCTTGGTAAATTTTATTTAAAATTTATATCCAGATTGATATAAACCTTTATATCAATCTATGTTATTGATTTAATATCATCATATAAAACTTCATCTTGTGAATTTGGATTTGTAAAACCTTGTTTTAAAAGCATATATCTATTAAACCTAGTTACATTACCCAAATTCTTTAAAACATCTCTCTTGTATTGCTTTTAAAATCTTGCTATTTTTTAAATCAATTACAAAGTTTTTATTTTAATTAACAAATCACACCTGCTAAATCTATCATTTACCTATTTCAACCTCACATTCATAATCATATTAGATAAAAAGATACTATCTTTATCAAAGCTTTTTAAGTTATATTCTAGTTTTAAGTTTCTTTTTTGTATATCTTGCATTAAAGTTGAGAGATTGTATAAACTTAAACTTTCTAATATATTTATAAGTTCTATCTTGCTTAAAGTATTAAAATCATTTAACAAGCTAAGATAATTACTTATAATAGAAGAAGAATTGATATTATGAAATATAATTTTATTTTTTATATCTTCTTTAATAAAAAATTGATTATTTTTTATATAAAAATAATCTTTAAGATGATGATTACTTAATATTTGATTATAAAAACTTAAAAGACTTTCTTTGCTATTTAAGTCTATAAAATTTAAAAATATATTTTCTTTTAATAATACTTCTTGTAATTGTTTTAAGTTTTTAAAAGCTTGATTTATACTAGAAGTATTTTTTAAAGCATAAATGATATTATCATCTTTAGAAATTTTTCTATTTATATTATATTGCAATAAAGGATTTTTATAAAGTGTATCACTATTGATTAAGATATTGATATGAAAAGATTCTTTACTTTTATTAGCTAATTGAAGCAAAAATATAACATCTTTTATAACTTGTAAAATATCATTTGCTACTTCACCATAGCCCCAAGTAAAGATAATATGATTATCATCTATATTTGTAGCACCAAATAATAAAGAAGGTGCAAAAATTAAAGCACTAAGGAATAAAATGTAAAATCTTTTCATCAATTGTATTAAAGAAGTTAAAGAGTTTGTTTGATATAATTATATTAAGGGTGCAACGCCAAAGGGGCGCAACCCTTTAGCGTTAATTTACCGCCCAGAAGGGAGGTGAGTCGAATGACTAAAATTATCCTAGTAATTATATTAGTTATGCTTTGTTTTGTCAAGGCATGCTAATTCCCCCTGCTTTTGCAGGGTTTAGGATAATCCCTTTGGCTTTTACCAAACAAACTTTTAACTAAACTCTATCTCCTTTCTATAATTTTATTTTCTTTTTAATTAGTAGGTTTTCTTGTTAAATTCTCAAGATTGCTTTCAATCTTTTCTTGTATTTTTATAGAATCAGCTTGTATTTTATCTACATCAATACTTCCAACAATATCAGCAATAAATTCACTTAAATCTATTTCACTAAAATCTAACTTTTGAAATTCTTCTGGAGTAAATCCTCTACAGTCAGGACTCTTTGGAGAACCCCAACCTCTTCCAATTTGTGGGCATCCTTGTTCATTAAATATTCTTGCTAATTTTGAATTAAAACAACAATGTATTTTTTTATGCTGAATACAAGCTATGAATTTAATTTTTTAGAGCAATATTCACCAACTTCTACACATCTATTTTGCTTATTGAGTTTGGCTAGCTTTTTTTCATCTTCTTTACAAGGTACAAGCCCTATAAATACTTTATCTTTATCACAGCAACCACCACCAGTTAAACCAAAAAATTTGTCTTTAGAGCGACATCTATTATCTTTTCCATTAAAGATAAAAATTTGTCCTCTATAAGAACCATCATCTTCCCAACCATTATTATTTTCATCATTAATACCAACTTGAGTATCATCATCTTCGATATGGCTAGTGCTTTTTTAAAACACAACTATTACATTTAAAATAGTTATCGTTTTAAACATACAATATCTTTACTAACTTCTAAAACTATCTAAAGCATAGCATTTATATTTTATTTTACAGTATAAACAGGACATAAAATAAAATATTTAATACAGTATAATGTAGAATTATAGATATTAGAAAAAATTTAAATGGTAATGATTTTAAAAAATGTTTATAGCTTTGAAAAAATAGCTAAATTATACTAGGGGTTAAATCTTTAAAATAAGATTTAATCTACTTTAGCAATTCATATAATAGCAAATATTCTATTTTTGAAATTGTTTCTTGAATATATTAAACACTTACTCTTCATTAGTCAGGCAGTATTTTTCTTTGTTAGAATTTAAATACGCAATATTCTTTCCTTGAAATTCACACTCTAAAAATTTTAATATATCACCTATTTAGCAAAACAATATCACTTTTTTACACATTTTTACAATAAAATACAAAGTATGTGCAAAAGTATGTGCAAATGAAAAATATTTCATTAAAGTATGGATATTTAGGAGTTTAGTTGGTAAATTACACGCCTGCTAAATCCACCATTTTATTTAATCTCGTATTTTTATTCTGGTTAAAAACTTTCTTTTAAATTACATTCTTATTTTAATTATTTTTTTAAGTGTTTTATATTAAAGCTAAATTCAAATTTCTTATATGTTAAATTAGAGTATTAAAACTAATGAAAATCATTAAAAGTAAGATTAACAATATTTTTATTTACTATTAATTTAAATTCTTTGAAAAATTTTATTAGGAAATTGGTTGCGAAGGGGAGATTTGAACTCCCGACCTTCGGGTTATGAGCCCGACGAGCTAACCACTGCTCTACTTCGCGGCATCATATGAAGTGGATGGGGTAAAGGGATTCGAACCCCTGAATGACAGGACCAAAACCTGTTGCCTTACCGCTTGGCGATACCCCAATAAATGAAGTAATTTTTAAATTAAAAGTGGTATTATATATTATTTTTTACATAATGTCAAGAAAAATGTTATATAATTTCTTAAAAAAATAGAAAAAAGGAGATTATTAGTGGGATATATTAGTGTAGAACAAGCTATAAAAGAACTTCAAGATGGCAAAATGCTAGTTATGGTAGATGCAGAAGATAGAGAAAATGAGGGAGATTTGATTTTCCCTGCACAATTTAGCTCACAAGAAAAAGTAAATTTTGCCATTACTCATGCAAGAGGTGTGGTGTGCGTAGCATTGAGTGAGAATTTGGCTAAAAAATTTGAACTACCTTTAATGGTGCCTAAAAATACATCAAATCACGAAACAGCTTTTACCATCACTGTCGATGCAAAAAATGCAACAACAGGAGTAAGTGCTTATGAAAGGGATATGACTATACAAATTTTTGCTGATGATAATGCAAAGGCAAGTGATTTTGTGCGTCCTGGCCATATTAATCCTTTGATAGCAAAAAAAGGTGGGGTTTTAGAAAGAACAGGTCATACAGAAGGAACAGTGGATTTATGTCGCTTGGCAGGATTAAAAGAAGCATGCGTGATATGTGAGATTGTTAAAGATAATGGAGATATGGCTAGAAGAAACGATTTGCTTGAGTTTTGCAAAAAACACGATATTAATATGATTACTATTTCAGATTTAATCGAGTATCGTTTAAAAAATGAAAGTTTAATTTCTTTAATCAAAGAAGAAGACAGTATTTTAGCGGGTTTTAAAGCTAAAAAAATGACTTTTAAAGATCACAATGAAAATGAACATATAGCTTTTAGCTTTGGCACTTTGAAAGAATGTGAGAATGTTAAATTTTATCTTAGCGGAAGCGACTTTGAGCTTCTAACTTCTAATAAATTTAATGAATTATTAAAGCAAATTGAGTTTTTAAGCCAAAAAGGTGGTGTAATCATTTTCATGAAAAATGAAAAACAAGAAAACACACAATATAAAAATTACGGCATAGGAGCGCAAATTTTAAGGTATTTAAAAATTTCAAAAATCAAACTTCTAAGTCAAAATACCGATAAAGAATTTATAGGTTTAAAAGGTTTTGGGCTTGATATTACAAGCAGTGATTTTAAATCTTAAATTCTAAAAACTTAAACTTATCGCCAAAGTTAAACATCAAATTTTTACTTTGGTTGATAAAGTTTTTATAAATTTGAGGGTTAGTATTTTTAGCGTGTTCGATAATTTCTTCCAAACCAAAGTCAATTAAGGCTTGATTTTGATTTTTATATTCTAACACCTCAAAGCCCTCTTCTTTTAAAACTTGTAAAAAATGGTCAAAATTTACATTATATGTAATATCGCTTTTAGCAAAAAAATCTTTTAAATTCTCTTCAAAAAGATTATACACTTGGTGATTTTTATACATTCTAATACTAATTTTTTCTTCTTTTTTTGCATAATCAAAACATGCAAAAGTTAATTTTTCACAAGTTTGTTTTAATTTGGATAAAAAAGGTTTATAAGAGATACAAAGCTCACTATTGGTGATAGCATATTTTTTACACTCTTTCAAAAGATCTTCATTCATAGGCTTAAAAACAATGTTTAAATCATCATCAACATATGCCATTGTTCTATCTTTTATAAGTTCACATGCAAAACAATCAAATAATTCATTAGCATAAAAAAAGGCATTTTTAAAATGACATTCTTCTAAAGAATTATAAATTTTTACATCCAAATCATACTCATCAAAAAGTTTTTTTTGAACACTTCTTAACTTTTCATGCGGCTCTATGACAAAACACTCAATCTGCTCTAAAACATCAGCTCTAAGAGTGTATAAAGCTTGTATGAAATCAAGCATTAAATGCCCTTCATTTGCTCCTATTTCCACAACTTCAACCGGTAAAGTTAGTTTTTTATCATCTATAAGTTTTAAAAAATGATTAGCTAAGAGTACTCCAAAAAGATTTCCCACGCTAACTGCGGTATAAAAATCTCCATTTTTGCCAACACTCACAGCTTGGGAGTAATATTTATCAATCCAATTTTGAAAAAACTCACTAAAAGCTATCATTATAAAGCATTAAATTTAGCTATAAAATCAAGTGGATCAACTTGCACACCATTGACTAAAATTCCAAAATGCAAATGTGGTCCTGTAACCCTACCACTAGCTCCACTCAAACCTACAAGCTCGCCTTTTTTTACCTTTTGTCCTACTTTTACATTAAGTTTTGATAGATGATAATATTGAGAATAAATCCCATATCCATGATCAATCACTACTGAATTTCCCGCATAGTAACGATTTGAAGCAATCCTTACAATACCATCATTACTCGCATAAATTTTTGTCCCACTTGCTGCTCTAAAATCAGTTCCACTATGATAACTTTTAAGAGTGTCGTTAAACAATCTTGCTTTTCCAAAATCACTTGTAATTTTACTTTCTAAAGGGTATGTAAAATTGCCTTCAAATAAAGCTGTATTAGTATAAGTATTATAAACCTTAATAGCTTCTTGATATTCTTTGCTAATGCGATCAAGTGTTTCTTTAGGTGGATTGACCTTAGAAGCGCTAACTTTTAAAAATTCTTTTTTATAATTTCCTTCGCTAAATTTTATATTAATTTCCTCTTTGGAATTATCTTTAAATTCAGCTATTAATTTTCTATCTTTGGGGTTTTTATAAGGCATAGCTACACTAACAATAACTTTATTTTTATACTCAAAAAAAGGAAGTTTTTTAGAATTTGAACTAACTTGTAAAAAATTACTTTTATCAAATTCTAAAAAAACTACTTGCCCTTTTACAAGCTCAATCTCTCTAGCTTCTAATGCAAACACCAAAAAACAAAGCAAAAAAAGAATTTTTCTCATATACTAAGCTCTTTAATATCAGCTATTTTTAAAAACTCACGATAAATTGCACATACTAAAGCTTGACGATTGTTTTTAATATTTTCATCTTTGTCATTAATCATCACTTTATCAAAAAAAGCATCAATTTGCGGTTTGAGCGCAAAAAGGCTTTCTAAAAGCTCTTGGGTATTATTTTCTTTTGTTTTACACTGCATAAAAGCTTGATATAAATCTTTTTCTTCTTGAGTGTTAAACAAATTTTCATTAATTTGAACCTCGCTTAATACTGCAATATTCGCCAAACGCTTAAAAGTAGCAAAATTTTGACTAAAATCTGCCTTATTTGCACTTTGAATCAAAGCTTTAATACAAGAATCAATATAAATAACATCATAAGTTTTAGAGCTAAGCACAGCTTTAACAAAAGAAGCATTTACTTCATAAAAAGTATATAAACGCTCTAAGATAAAATCTAATAAAATTTTCAAATCAAAGCTTTTATACTCACTAGCTATTGCTTCTAAAAATATCTTAAGATCAAAATTTTTATTTAAAGCTAGAATAATTTTTAAAACACCATTTGCTGCCCTTCTTAAAGCATAAGGATCTTTTGTGCCGCTTGGGATTTTCCCCATTGAAAAAAGCCCCATAAGTGTATCAAATTTATAAGCTAAAGCTACAATAGAACTAAATTCATTACTTGGCATAGCTGAATTATCGCCATTTGGAAGGTATTGTTCTTTAATCGCCAAAGCAAGCTCATCGCTCATACCCATAGCCTTAGCATAATAAGATCCCATAATGCCTTGAAGATCAGTAAATTCATACACCATTTGAGTACTTAGATCAGCTTTTGAGTATTCTATGGCTTTTAAGATTTCATCTTTTTGGGTATTAGCAAAAACCTCACAAAGCTTAGTAGCGATTTTTTGTTCTCTAATGATTTTATCTTTTAAGGTTCCAAGTCCTTCAAGATAGACCATTTGGCTTATTTTATCATTATTTAAGCCCTGCGCTAAGTCATTTTTCCAAAAAAACATCGCATCACTTAATCTTGCTCTTAAAACCCTTTCATTTCCATTAATGATTTTAGAATAATCTTTACAAACTGCATTAGAAACTACAATAAAATGATTGCTTAAAGCATTGTTTTTAAATACTGCAAAATAGCGTTGGTTTTCTCTCATGGAAGTGATGATTACCTCACTTGGGATTTCTAAATACTCTTTTTCAAAATGCCCTAATAATGCCTTTGGATACTCTGTGATAGCTACAACCTCAGCTAAAAGCTCATCATCTTCTGCAATAATAATATCATTTTCTTTTTCAAGCGTCTTTAACTGTTCAATGATAAGCTTTTTTCTTTGTTCTTGATCTAAAATAATATAATTTTGCTCTAAAGTTTTAAAATACTCATCAATATTCGCAAAAGCTATCAAATCATAACTAACACTTCTATGTACAAAAGTACTTTTTGCACTTTTAACACCATAACTTTCAAATTTAATCAACTCATCATTTAATACACAACAAAGCGAGCGAATAGCTCTAATAAATTCAAAACTACCATCACCCCATCTCATAGTTTTACCAAAGCTCAAGTTTTTTAAGAAAGCTTCGATCATTTGAGCTAAAACCGCTTTACTCTGTAAGCCTTGCACTTGTTTTTGACAATACAAGACTTCTTTACCTTTAATTTCTTTAAATTCAAGCTCTTCTTCTTTTAAACCACTTTTTTCTAAAAAACTAAGCCCTGCTTGAGTAAGCTTTCCATCTTTATAAGCTATCGCCCTAGGTGCGCCTATAAATTCCACAAAAGAATCATCTTGTTTTTCTTTAAAATTTTCATGGATAAAAACCAATCTTCTAGGAGTATAGAAAAATTTAAATTCAGATTCTAAATGATACTCTTGTAAAATCTTTTCCCATTTTTTAGTAATATTTGGAAGTTCTTTTAATAAGGGAATAGCAGGAAGTTCTTCTGTGCCTATTTCTATTAACAATTTCATTTTACACTCTTTTTTAAAAATTTTTTAGTGTATTTTACCTATTTTTTTTAAAATCTTTCTTTGTTTTTAATTTTTCTTCTCTTTGTTTGGCTTTTTCTTGCATTTGGCGGTTAAAGCCAAACACAAGAAAAACCATAAAAGCTATAAACAAAGCAATAATAATATAATCTATCATTAGTCCCAACACTCTGCGTTTTTAATGCCAAGCTTTGAAGCGCTAAACACTGGATCTCTACCTTGTCTTTTTTGCTCGCTAAAATCTTTTAATACCTTTTTCACTATACCACCAAGCAATAAAATAGAAATGATATTAATCGTAGCCATAAACGCCATGGTAGTATCAGCCAAATCCCACGCAAATTTTAAATCCATATTTGCACCAATAAAGATCATAAGCACAGCACTTGCTTTAAAAAGATTGATAATAATAGGATTTTGAGTAAGGTATTTAATATTTGCTTGAGCATAATAATAATTTCCTATCAAAGAAGTAATAGCAAATAAAACTATACTAACAGTAGTAAAATGTACACCTAAATTTCCATAATATTCTTTCATAGATTCTTGCACCAAAGGTAGTGCTGTTAAAATAGGCTTACCATCTACGCCGATATTATTTGCATAAGCAAGTGAAAATAACACTAAAAATCCTGAACTTGTACAAATAATCACATCAATTAATACAGAAAATGCTTGAATAACTCCTTGTTTTGCAGGGTGAGTTGTAAGAGCTGAAGCTGCTGCATTTGGCGCTGAACCCATGCCTGCTTCATTAGAAAATAATCCTCTTTTTATACCTATAACCAAAGCAGAACCTGCAAATCCACCAAAAATAGCTTCAAAATCAAAAGCACTTTTAAAAATCATAGAAAACACTTCAGGAATTTTATCAAAATTCATAAACATTGCTATGATAGATAAACCAACATAAATCATCGCCATAATAGGAACTATAACTGAGCTTACTTTACCTATTTTAGTATGATCACCAAAAAACATATAAGCAGCAAAAACAGCTAAAATTGCTCCTATTACAATAGGCCACCAGCTTTGAGCAAAGCTTACTTCGCTAGCATCAACCATGCCTTTGTAGTAAAACTCAAATGCTGAAGTCATGGTTTGACTTTGAAGACCATTAAATCCATAAGCATAAGTAATGATTAAAATCACCGCAAAAACAGCTCCAAGCCATTTTAAATTTAAAGCTTTACTAATATAATAAGCAGGACCACCTTTAAAACTTTTACCATCACGGCTTTTATAAACTTGCGCTAAAGTACTTTCTGCAAAAGCTGAGGCGCCACCAAAAAACGCCATAGCCCACATCCAAAATAAAGCACCTGGTCCACCCAAAACAACTGCTACTGCGATACCTGCGATATTTCCTATACCAACTCTTGAAGCTGTTGAAATCATCAAAGCTTGAAAAGGAGTAATATGGTGTTTTTCATGCTTTTCTTGCTTTTCTGTTAAGATATCAAACACATAAGGAAGCATTCGAAATTGCACAAAACCAGTCAAATAACTATAATAAAACCCCGTGACAATAAGTAAAATTACTAAAATAGAATAATACTGATTATTCACAAAGGCAACAAATTGGGATATTAAATCCATATTTATCTCCTTTTTTATAAATTTTCAAATACAAATTTATCATAAAAAAATGAATTTGTTATAAAAAAATATAATTTTAGGTTAAATTTATTTTATTTTTTATAGCTATGTGAAATTTTAACTCAAAATATTAACAACAACATCACATAAAACACCTTTAAGTAAAAAGAAAACTTAATTTTTATACACTTAGATTTTTAAAAATTTATCAAGGTGTGCAAGTTGAAACAAAATACGATGAAACTTTTTGTATTTTTTGCCATTATTATTTTTTGGGCTTATTTCTCATTTCCTATTGAAATTTTACAAGTCAAAGATCAAAATGGTTTAGCCACAGGTGAATATGCTTATACCATAGAAGCTAAAGCTTATGTTCATAGTTATTTCACAACACTTGGTTTAACAGTGGGTGGGATTTTAATAGGAATAGTGTTTGGTTTTTTCCTAGCATTTTTAAGATTTTTAGAAATCCAAAGTTTAAATTTTATTATAGATGAATACATAGACATCATACGCGGAACCCCTTTACTTTTACAACTTTTGATTTTTTCAGTAGTGATTTTTGCTACTTGGAGTGATAATTTTTATGTGGCTATTATCGCACTTGGACTTAATAGCTCTGCTTATGTAGCTGAAATCGTAAGAAGTGGAATTCAAAGTGTAGACAAAGGACAAATGGAAGCAGCAAGAGCAATGGGACTTAATTATTCTGCTTCTATGAGACTAATCATCTTCCCGCAGGCAATTAAAAACATTTTACCTTCTTTGATGAATGAATTTATTTCTTTATTTAAAGAAACTTCAATAGTAGGTTATATTAGTGTTATGGATATTACCATGCAAAGTAAAAGCTTGCAAGCAATTTATTATAATCCTAAACCTATTATTTTTACAGGACTTGTATATTATATAAGTGTTAAAATTTTAACACTTATCGCAAGAATTATAGAAGTGAGATTAAATAAACATGATTAAAATAGAAAATTTAATTAAAAAATACGGAGATTTAGAAGTCTTAAAAGATATTAGTGTTGAAGTACATAAAGGTGATATTATTGCTATTATAGGGCCTAGTGGAGGTGGAAAAAGTACTTTTTTACGCTGTTTAAATAAACTTGAAACACCAGATAGTGGTAATATTTATATCAATAATGTTAATATACTTGATAAAAAAGCAGATATCAATAAAATTCGTCAAAAAGTAAGCATGGTATTTCAACATTTTAATCTTTTTAATAATAAAAATGTTTTAGAAAATTTATGTCTAGCGCCAGTACAAACAAAAATCATGAGTAAAGACGAAGCAGTAAAAAAAGCACGAGAACTACTCAAAAAAGTTGGCTTAAGTGATAAAGAAAGCTATTTTCCTCACAAACTCTCAGGCGGACAAAAACAGCGTATTGCCATAGCAAGGTCATTAATGATGAATCCTGATGTGATTTTATTTGATGAACCAACTTCAGCTTTAGATCCTGAAATGATAGGTGAAGTTTTAAACATCATGAAAGAAGTAGCTAAAGAAGGTCTAACCATGCTTGTAGTTACACATGAAATGGGATTTGCAAGAAATGTAGCTAATCGAATTTTCTTTATGGATAAAGGCATTATAGCAGTAGATGAATGTCCTAAAATAGCTTTTGAAAACCCAAAAAATGAAAGATTGAAAGAATTTTTAAATCAAGTTTTAAATCATTAAAATTTTTCAAAAGAGGCAAAATTTTGCCTCAAAGCCTCATAACTCACTATACCTACACTTGTAGCTAAATTTAAACTTCTACCACAATCTTTCATCGGTATAGTAATGGCATTTTCCCATTTTTTTTGCATTAAATCCATAGGCAAGCCAAAACTTTCACTTCCAAAAAACAAAAAATCACCTTTTTGATAATTTACGTCAAAATAAGCTTGAGTGGTTTTAGTTGTCGCAAAGAAAAATCTATCTTGAAATTTTTCATATTCTTTTAAAAAATCTTCTAAATTATTCCATAATAAAGGATTTAATTTTTTCCAATAATCAAGCCCCGCTCTTTTAACTGCCTTTTCATCGATACTAAAAAGTGGATTGATAATATGTAAAGTAAATCCCGCATTAAAACACATTCTGCCTATACTTCCTGTATTTTGTGGTATACGAGGCTCAACCAAGACTATATGAAACATCTTTTTCCTTAAATGGTGTCCCCAGCAAGGTTTGAACTTGCGGCCTCAGAATTAGGAATTCTGCGCTCTATCCAGCTGAGCTATGAGGACAAATATTTTTTATTATTTTAAGAAAAAATTTATTTTATAGAGCTTAAATTTTAAGCTCTATAAAAAAACATTTTGGATTTTCATCAAAACCTAAAATTCCATTATGTGCATCAATAATTTGTTTTGACAAAGAAAGTCCTAGACCATTACCTTTTAACTTAGTTGTTTTAAAAGCTTCAAAAACCATTTTTTTATCTTTGATACTTACCCCGTTATCATAAACTTTGATAAAGATTTTATCTTCTTTTTGCTCACATTTAACTTTTATACAACCATCATCATTTTCACTTTCTTCAATAGCATCTATGGCATTATAAAGCAAATTTTGCAAAACCAAAGCAAGCAAAGATTTATCTGCGTTGATTTTTAAATCTAAAAATTCAAATGTAAAATCAATATTAGCTAGATAATTATAAGCTCCAATAGCTTGTTCGCATTCATCTTGCAATTCTTTTAAATTAAATTCATTTAAATTAACATGCACTCCTTTTGTAAAAAGCAAAGTAGAATTTACAATACGCTCCACCCTAGAAATAGCTTTTTGAATTTCTAATACTATATGCTTATTTTTTAACTCACTTCTTTCAAACAAAGTAGAACTTAACAAAGAAATAGAACCGATAGGATTGCGTATTTCATGTGCTAGGTGTGCTGCTACTGTACCCATACTGGCTAATCTTTCATTCCTTTTTTCATCGCTAATATCAGTGGCGCTAACTATAAGTTTATCCGCATGAGAGGTGACTTTTATTAAATAAAATTTATGATCAAACTCAAGCTCATAATGAGTTTTTTCAAGATCAATTTTTTCTAAAAGTTTTGGTTGTTGATTAGCTAAGTTATTTTGAAGTGTTATCTTTTTATTAGTATCTAAAACCCACAAAGCCATTGGTAAGACTTCTATAATTTCATTCATTGTTTGCATTAACTCTGTATGATTTTTTATCAATTGATTGTAAGCATTTTCTACTACAAAAGTTTGCTCTATTAAAAATTTTAAACCTTTTTGGAAATCTTCCTTTTCACTAGAATCTAAACTTTTTAAAATTTTCTCATCCACACTTAATCCTTAATTAAAAATTGAAAATCTTCTAAAGTATATAAAAGCAAATTACGCTCCCTATTTAGAATAAGCTCTTTACTAAAGCCACTCTTTGAAAAAAGCACATATAAATTAGGTTGAATTTGCAACTGTTTTGCTTTGTTTTTTAAGGTATTTAAAATATTTTTACATATTTTTCTTTCTTTAAATTTAACCTCACCTAAAACACAAAAATTTTCTTTTTTATAATAAAGATCTATCTCACAATAATAATTCCAAAAACTATACACCTGCTTTACCTTAAGCTTTTTAGCTAAAAATTCTTTACACAAAAGCTCAAAAGTAAAGCTTTGATATTTTTCTAAATTTTCTTGGATTACTTCCATTAGCTCGTTGTATCTTTTCATCGTAATTAAGTTTAAATTAGGATATATAAAATAAAAGAAAAATCTCAATCCTTGATTTTTAAAAACAACCTTATCTTGAATGCTATATGAGCGTAATTCTTTTTTAATCTTTTGTCTTTTATTTTTCACAATAGGCTTTTCTTGACTTTTTTCCAAAGTCAAAATATTTTTTTCTAAAAGTTTATTAACAAGTCCTAGAGCTTGAAAATGCGGAATAGATTTATTGATAGAATAGCGTTTTCTATCATTTTTACTTAAAACGCTCAAAGCCTTCAAAGCATTATCATCTAAATTTAAATAAGATAAAATATCAAAAGCTTTTAAAATAAAAACATTTAAAATATTATCATATAAATTTAATTTCAAATCAAATTCAAATTCATCAAAAACACTATAAAAATCAAAAACACTTTTAAGCTCTAAAGAACCACAATGCTTTGAAAATTCACTAAATTTTATAGTCATATCCTTATTTTAAATATTTTGTATGTTATAATTTTAACAAATTTTTAGGGGAATTTTTTGAATATTGAAACATTAAAAAAAGATATTATTTTAAAAAAAGGCATATATTATTTTGACTTTACAGCCAGTGCTTTAGCTCTAAAAAGCATAGAAAAGGAAATTAAAAAAATTCTTATTACCTATGCAAATACACACTCAGATAGCTCTTTAAATTCTTTCATTACACAGCAACATTATGAAAATGCAAGAATAAATTTAAAAAAATACCTTGAATTAGATGATAGCTTTGCTCTTATAGCTTGTGGGAGTGGATCTTCAGCTGCTATTAAAAAATTTCAAGAACTTTTAGGTCTGTACATACCCCCGCTTATTAAAGAAAAATATTTTAAAAATACAGATAAAAACACCTTGCCTTTGGTTATAGTAGGACCTTATGAACATCATTCTAATGAACTTTCATTTAGAGAGGCTTTATGTGAATGCGTTCGCATACCCTTAGATAAAAATGGCGAGTTAGATTATGCTTTTTTAGAAAAATTACTAAAAAAATCTAAAAACAGACAAATCATAGCAAGCTTTAACGCAGCTTCTAATGTTACTGGAATTTTAAGTGATTATAAAAAAATCTACACTCTAATCAAACAATATAATGGCGTAGTTGCTTTTGATATTTCTACTTTAGCTCCTTATGCTAATTTAGATTCTAAATTTTATGATGCAGTGTTTATCAGTTCTCATAAATTACTTGGAGGTGTAGGATCTTGCGGTTTGCTTGCTATTAAAAAAAGTCTATGTGGTAATACCCCTAGCTTTGCTGCAGGTGGAACTGTAGGCTATGTTTCAAGAACCTCTCAGCAATACTTATGCGAAGTTGAAAATTTAGAAGAAGGTGGTACACCTGGAATTATTCAACTAATTAGAGCAAGTTTAGCTTTTAAAGTACGCAATGAAATAGGTTTAAAAAATATAGAAAAAAAAGAAAAAGAGCTTTGTGAGTATTTTTTTAAACAATGTGCAAATTTTCCAAAAATGATCTTATATGCAAAAAATATCACTCATAGATTACCTATTTTTGCTTTTAATATAGAAGGAATTTCTCCTTTTGATTTAGCTTATAAATTAAGCAAAACCTATAAGATAGAAACAAGAGCAGGTTGTGCTTGTGCAGGACCTTATGGGCATGATTTACTCAATCTAAAAGACAATCAAGAATTAAAATCTAAACCAGGATGGCTAAGAGTGGGTTTTCATTATACACACACAAAAGAAGATATAGAGTATTTTTTTAAAGCCTTGAAAGCAAGTATCAAGGCTTTAAGTTGATTATTGTAAATCGTATTTTTCTACGATTTTTTGGTAAGTACCATCAGCTTTAACTTTTTCTAAACCTGCATTAATTTTTTGAACAAGCTCAGTTTGTTTTCCTTTATCAAAAGCTATACAAAATCCTGAACTCCCATCATTTTCTTCTAAAAATGCTTCTAACTCTTCATTAGTTTTTAAATAACCTTTACCGATATCTTTATCTGTCAAAACTGCATCAACTTTACCAGCTTTTAAAGCCAAAATTGCAGCTAACATTTCTTCGCTAGCCACCACTTGAGCATTTGGAATAGCCTTAGCAGCACTTTCTTGGATGGTTCCAAGTTGAACACCTATTTTTTTACCTTCCAAACTTTGTTTATCGCTAATGCTAGAATCTGTTTTTAGTTTTAAATATAAATTTTTAGTATTAAAATAAGTATCACTAAAATCCATACTAGTAAGTCTTTGTGGTGTTGAACTCATAGCAGAAGCTATCATATCAATCTTTCCAGCTTTTAAAGCAGGGATCAAACCATCAAAACTCATGTTTACCCACTCAAGTTTTAAATTTTCTCTTTTTGCAATCTCTTCTAGTAAATCAACATCAAATCCGGTAATTTTTGCATCTTTAACAAAATCAAAAGGAGGATAATTTGCAGCTATACCTACTTTATAAACTTTTTCACTAGAAGCACTAGCTTGATTTTTATCGCTTGAGCAAGCACCTAAAGCCAATATACCAAATAACGCCAAAACAACATATAATATTTTTTTCATTTCTTTCCTTTGTTAAAAATTAAAAATAAAATTGATAAATGATTATAATGTGTTTAAACGCCTATATTTCTTCATATCCGCCTCCTTGTATAATAAATATAGCATAATTATAGCAGAAAAAAGTTTTTTGTAAAGACTTGATAGCAAATATTTTTTATTTAAGTTATTTTTTATATATTTTAATTAACAAATTTATATTTTTACCTTTTTACTAATCATTAAAACATAGCCTATTCCAAGACAAATAGACCACATTGAACTACCTCCATAGCTTAAAAGCGGCACAGCAACACCTTTTAATGGAGTCAAGGAAATAATTCCAAAAGCATTCATAAAAAATGAAAATAATAAAAGCAAAGCTACACCCGAACAAAACAAAAAATGAACTTTATTTTCACAACGCCCTGCTATTCTAAAAATTCGAAGTATTACCATCAAATATATAAAACAAATAATACTTAATCCCAATAGTCCTATCTCTTCAGTAATCCCTGATAAGACAAAGTCTGTATGAACCTCACTTAAAAATCCTAGTTTAAAAGTTCCAAGTCCTAAACCCTCTCCAAAAAATCCACCATGAGCTATAGCATTTAAACTATGTGAAATTTGATAAGGCTCTGAGTTGTGACTTACTCTTAAAACACTTGCTAACCAATCAGGAAAGAAAGGTAAAAACGCATCTTGGATATTTCCCCACCAAGCAGAAATACGCTGAATTCTTCTTTGATTACTTAAGATTACCAAAACTCCAATCATTCCAACAATAACCACACCAAAAGCAAAAAGTCTTTTACTAGCTCCTGCAAAAAAAGCTAAAGCAAAAACCAAGAAAAAAGAAATAACGCTTTGCCCTAAATCATTTTGTGTCATATAAATATAACCAATAACAAAAGCAGCTAAAATAAAATAAGGAATTAAAATTAAAACTTCATGTTTGATTGCTTTTTTGCTATCATCAATTCTTCTTGTATAAGACCAAGCAAGGAAATAAATCAAACCTATTTTAAAAAATTCAACTGGAGAGATAGATAAAGGGCCAAGCCTAATCCACCTTTTAGCACCACCTGCTGCAGTAGCAAGAAAGGTAGGCAGAAAAGGTAAAATAAGTATAAATAAAAAAGAGATGAGTAAAACGCTTATCATCAAATAATGCGCCATTTTACTATCAGGATTTAATCTTGAAACAAAATAAATAATAGCTATACCACTAAGCCCAAAAAAAAGTTGTCTGATAAAAAAGTGAAATTCATTATATTCTAAATAAAGAACAGTAAAAGCACTTAAAGAATATGAAAAAAGTATTCCTATAGTTATAAGAATGCAACTTAAAAAAAATAACTTTCTATCAGCAACCAATATTATTCCCTAAATTTTTATAAAAAATTAATTTTAATAAATTGCAACTTAAAATGATGTTATTTTAGCATCAAGTATTATTTTTATATAAAGATTTTAAACTCTCATAAGCAAGCTGAATTTTCTCAAATTCTTCACGGCAATAAGCTTGTTCGATCTTACTTTTACCTTGATGGCGATCAGGATGATAAATTTTAACCAAATTAAGATAATTTTGTCTAATAGTAGCAAAATCATCACTAGAATTACATCCTAGTGTTTGAAAATAATTTTCAAAAAGCTTTGCCAGAGCATTAAATTTCCAATTAGTACTAGCTTTGTTTTTCATTTTATTTCTAAATTCTAAAAGCTGAGTTTCATTAATCGTAAAATCAACACAATATTTCAAATGCTCATTTACACTAGCTAAAATTTCTAAAAGATTTAAAGTATTATCATCTTTGTATTCTACTGAAAAAATACAATTTTTTTCATCATACACGCTTTTATGATCTTTAAAATACTGCTCTAAATACACAGCAAATAATTTTTCATTCGAACTTAGTGTGATTAAAATATTCTTTTGTACAAAGCCTATTTTAGCAAAGATTACAGGCTTTAAAGTATTTGCTTGAGCAAGATTTAATTTAAAGGTTTTATAATGTGCAAAAGCAAGATTATCAATTTGATTTCCAGTATTTTTTTTATATTTATGATTAACAAGTTTTAAAAAATATCTTCTTTGAGGAATTTCATTTTCTACAAAAAAAGACAAGGTTTTATTTTTATTACCTATAACTTTGGAAAAATTTTTACGGATAAGATCTTGAAAATATTTAAACATTAAAAAATCATCAGTATTAACACTAACTGATTCTAAAGTTTGCACTACTTGCATAAAATCCTCTCTATAAACCTAACTCCACAAAAATGCTTGCTCATTTAAAGCACTAGTGTGTTTTAAAATTTCATTTGGAGTATAATCGGCTTTATATGCTAAAGATTGACACCCTTTTACAAAATATCCCAAATAAATATATTTTAATTTTTTTAATTGTGCAAGTTTAATTTCTGTTAAAAGCGAATATTTACCAAGACTTAGATGGGAAAAATCTGGATCATAAAAACAGTATATACTAGAAATTCCATCTTCTAAAATATCAATCAAATCAACACAAACTAACTTATTGTCTATATAAAAATCAAGCTCATATCCAAAAGTACCCGCATTATCTACATAAAGATTATAATATTTTCTAAAATTTAAATCATAAATTTTCCAATTTCTTTTATCTTTTTGGTAATGGTGATATTTTTCATAAAGCAACAAATGCTCATCACTTAAAGAAGGTTTTTGTAGGATTATTTTAGTGGCTGTATTTTTTTTCAAAACCCTGCGATAACTTTTGCTAAAATGAAAATTTTCTACTAAAATACGTAAATTTTGACATTCATTGCAATCATTACATATTGGTCTTGAAAAATACGAACCAAAGCGACGCCAACCTCTTGAAACTAGTTCTTGATTTTGTGTTTTTGTAATAAAAGATATATAATTATACTCATTTCTACAGTACCTATTTTCAAGATAAGGGCATTCTTCTTCTAAAGTACAAAAACCAATAATATTATTCATTAGATCTTTTTAATATCGCTATTTTTTACAAATTCCATAAATTCATTAGCCAAACGCTCTTCTTTTAAAAACATATCTTCAAATTCTTGCTCTTGTTTTTTATCTTCCTTTTGTTTAGCTAAATCTTTTTGTATAGCATCTAAGTCAGTATTTTTCATACTTACTCCACTTTTACTCGCTTTAACCTTTTCTTTTTTTGTTTGACCTTGTTCTTTTTGGAGTGCTTTTTTTATATCTTTTAATTCATCTAAAAAACTCATGATTGTCTACTTTCTTTTATCTTTTGTAAAGTCGCAGCTATTGCAGCAACTACTTCTTCTTTGTTTTCTTGGTGTCTATCTTCTGTTTTTTCTAAAAGCTCTTCCATATGTGTTTCTATAAAAGAAGTATCAAAATACCCTCTTCTAAATTCTCTTATTTTGGTAATTGCAATCAAAAATGGCACAGTTGTTCTAATATCATCAATCACAAATTCTTTCAAAGCCCTCTCAAGTCTATTAACCGCACTATCATAACTTGAACCTTTAACGATTAATTTTGCAAGCAAAGAATCATAATAAGGTGGCACAGTATAGTCTTTATACAAATGACTATCCACTCTTACAGATGGCCCTAAAGCTGGAAAATATTCTGTAATTTTGCCCGGACTTGGAATGAAATTTTTCCATACATTTTCTGCTGTAATCCTAGCTTCTATCGCAAAACCTCTTGGTTTTATATCGCTTTGCTCAAGATCTAAAATTTCCCCATTTGCTATACGAATTTGTCTTGTGATAAGATCAATTCCTGTGATTTCTTCTGTGATTGGGTGTTCTACTTGAATTCTTGTATTCATTTCCATAAAATAAAATCTATTATAATCATCAAGTAAAAACTCAACCGTCCCAACATTGGTATAACCCACAGCTTTTGCAGCAGCTACTGCGGTAACTCCTATGGTTTTTCTTAGTTTTTCTGAGATACTTGGACAAGGTGCTATTTCAATGATTTTTTGATGTCTTCTTTGTATTGAACAATCCCTTTCACAAAGATGGATGATATTACCATAATTATCTGCTAAAATTTGAAACTCAATATGCCTTGGATTAATAACATATTTTTCCATAAAAACTTCATCATTTTTAAAAAAGCTTAATGCCTCTCTTTTGCACGCTTCAAAAGATTTTTCTAAATCTTCTTCTTTATGTACTACACGTATACCTCTACCACCACCGCCACCACTGGCTTTTAAAATCACCGGATAACCTATTTTTAAAGCTTGAAGTTTTATCTCTTCTAATGTACAATGATTTAATTTTTCAGTACCTGGAACCACAGGAATTCCATTTTTTTTCATTAAATATCTTGCTATATTTTTATTTCCCATTTTACGGATAACATCTGATTTTGGCCCTATAAAGATAATCCCTGCTTCTTCACATTCTTTAGCAAACTCATAATTTTCACTTAAAAAGCCATATCCAGGATGTATAGCATCGGCTCCACAAGCTTTAGCAATTTCAACTATTCTTTTACCATCTAAATATCCTCTTATAGCATCAGTTCCTATTCTATACGCTTCATCAGCAACTTTTACATGCAAACACTCATGATCAGGTTCAGTATAAACAGCAACGCTTTTTATATGTAAATCTCTACAAGCACGGATTACCCTTACTGCAATCTCACCCCTATTAGCTATTAAAATCTTATGTATCATTACTTTGCCTTAAGCTAAAATATTATTCAAAGAAGATTAGCATAAAAATATAAAAATTCTATAAAATTACTTATTTTTGCTAATTTTAAGAATTTTTTGATAAAATTACTCTTTTATTTTGCGCCCATAGCTCAGCTGGATAGAGCATTTGATTGCGGTTCAAAAGGTCAGAGGTTCGAATCCTCTTGGGCGTACCACTTTACTTACATTCTTTGTCTATAAAATTCCTTTCTAAAATTTTCAAATTCATCTTTGATAATAGCTTCACGCATTTGCTTTACTAAATTTAGATAATAATGCAAATTGTGAATACTTGCAAGTCTAAAAAAGGTTAATTCTTTAGCTTTAAATAAATGATTTAAATAAGCTCTTGAAAAGTTTTTACATGTATAGCAAGAACATTTGCTGTCTATAGGAGCATGATCAGTGATAAATTCTGCTTTTTTGATATTAAATTTTCCAAAGCTAGTAAATAAAGTTCCATTTCTTGCATTTCTTGTTGGCATCACGCAATCAAACATATCAACACCTCTTGCTACATTTTCTACTAAATCTTCAGGTGTGCCAACTCCCATTAAATATCTAGGACGATTGTTATCCACATAAGGCATCATAGCTTCAACCGTATCGTACATAGCCTCATTTTCTTCTCCTACGCTCAATCCACCTATAGCAAGTCCATCAAAATCCATCTCACAAAGTGCTTGAGAACAAATTTTTCTAGCTTCAAAATCCGTTCCACCTTGGATAATACCAAAGATATTTTGCCCTATTCCTACACCTTGGCTTTGCTTTAATTTATGATAATCAATAGCTTCTTTTGCCCATTTTATAGTACGTTTTAAAGAAAGCTCTATCCTTTCTTTACTTGCAGGCAAAGCCACTAAATCATCTAAAATCATCATAATGTCTGAGTTAAAATCATACTGAGCATCTAAAACACTTTGCGGGGTAAAATAATGCAAACTTCCATCAATATGACTTTTAAATTGAATTCCTTTTTCATCAGGTTTGGAATTTTTACTTAAAGAAAAAGCTTGAAAGCCTCCACTATCTGTTAAAAAAGATCTATTAAATTTACTAAAACCATGCAAGCCACCCATTTGTTTAATCACCTTAGATCCTGGTCTTAAATACAAATGATAAGTATTTGCTAAAATGATTTTTGCGTTTAAAATCTCACTCATATCAACAGCATCTAAGCTTTTAATCGCAGCCAAAGTTCCAACTGGCATAAAGATGGGAGTTAAAATTTCACTATGTGTAGTTTTTATACGACAAGCTCTAGCATTTGCACTTTTATATTGAACTTCAAATTCCATTGATTTTCCTATATTTTTTTGCATAATCATACCAAAGACTTGCTTATAAGTTTTTTTGAAAGAAAGCCTGTTTTTAACAGGCTTAAGATTTTAGTAATTTTTTACAAATTCAACGATTTTTTCACAACCTTCAATGATATCTTTTTCATTAGTTGCATAAGAGAGCCTAAAATACCCTTCCATACCAAAACCTATGCCTGGTACTAAAGCTACTTTTTGCTCTTCTAATAATCTTTTACAAAATCTCATAGAATCACTATCAACTTCTTTACAAGAGATAAATAAATAAAAAGCTCCTTGTGGAATTTGTTCTAATTTTAACTTATCGCTTTTAGCTAAAATTTCACACGCTAATTCTCTACGCTTTAAAAAGGCTTGTCTCATCATTTCAATATCACTATCTGCTTTTCCAAGTAAGGCTGGTAAAGCTGCATGCTGAATGATTGAGCAGATATTTGAAGTGCTTTGTCCTTGTAGTTTTTTAACAGCATTATTAAACTCACTCATTTTACTTGCCATATAACCAAAACGCCATCCTGGCATAGCACCGCATTTACTAAGACCATTAATACTTACAGTTCTATTTAAAGCATCTTCACTCACTTGCGCAAAAGCACAAAATTCTCCATCATAAACTAATTTTTCATAAATCTCATCACTCAAAACTACGATTTTAGTTCCTTCTAAAACCTTAGCTAAAGCAGTAATTTCTTCTTTAGAATATATAGCACCTGTAGGATTTGATGGGGAATTAAACATCAAAACCTTTGTTTTTGGAGTAATAGCTTGTTTTAATTGCTCAGGAGTGATTTTAAAGCCATTTTTTGCTTCACCTTCTATAAATACAGGAGTTGCGCCTGCAAATTTCACCATTTCAGGGTAACTTACCCAATAAGGACTTGGTATAATAACCTCATCACCTTCTTCAACTAAACACTCAATTGCCATAAACAAAGAATGTTTAGCACCAACATTGGTAATGATTTCGCTTGCTTTATATTCTAAATTATTATCATTTTTAAATTTATATTGTATAGCTTCTATAACTTCTTTTATACCCACAACTGGCGTATAAGCCCCGCAACCTTTTTCAATAGCTTCAATTGCTGCTTTTTTAATGATTTCTGGAGTATCAAAATCAGGCTCACCTGCTGAAAAACTAATAACTTTTTCACCATTTGCTTTTAAAGTTTTGGCTATATCAGTCATTACTAAAGTTAAGGATTCTCCTAAATTTTGAGATCTTTGACTTAGCATTTTTTATCCTTTATTTTTTTGCTTTGATTTTTATTTGTGTTAATTGTTACAACTTGGAGCTTAAAAAAATCTACGAATAAAATTAAGAGTGTATATTTTTATAAATTTGTGTAGAAACTATACATTTTCTACACATAAAAATTTTATATTGTTTCTTTGAGTAATTATTCCAAAGCTTCTATATCGCTTTCATTATGATGGATAAAACGCTCATCTTTTTCTATAGTTTCAACCAAACGCCCTACTCTTTCCCATCTAACTTTTTTATTTTCATCCCATGAAAAATAAATAAACCAAGGTTGACCAACTATATATTTATAATCTACACTCCCCCAAAATCTACTATCACTAGAGTGATCACGATTATCACCCATCATAAAATACTCATTTTCAGGAACTTTATAATAATAAGCATTAAAACCATAAATATTATTAGCACCTAATTCATCAAAAGAAGCGGGCTTCATAGCAAATTGACCTAAATTTAAATAGCGAAAAAATACACTTTCTATATCCACTCTAGAATCATAATGTATTCCTTTTTCTACAAAAGGTTCTTTTACAAAAAGCCTTCCGCCTATGATTTTTGTTTTATTAGGATAATAATCTTTCATATATTCATCACCCTCAACCATACGCACATATAAGGTTTTATTTGCAAAAATTACCTCATCTCCGCCCTTAGCCACACATCTTTTTACATAGTGGATTTTTGGCTCATGCGGATATCTAAATACTACAATATCTCCTCTTTTAGGACCTTCAGCGCTTACTAAATGTCCATTTTTATTAAAATCAGGTAAAACAGGTATTTCTATCCAAGGAATATGTGGAGTTGGAATACCATAGGAGAATTTTTTTACAAATAAAAAATCTCCCACTAATAAAGTATTTTTCATAGAACCACTTGGTATGGTAAAAGCTTGTATAAAGAAAAATATAATCAATAAAACAACTATTAAAGTTCCTGTCCAAGATTGTGTGAATTTATAGATTTTTTTGAAAAAATTCATTTTTTAATCCTATTTTTAGCTGATTTTATAGTATTTTCTAAAAGCATTGCTATAGTCATAGGTCCTACTCCACCTGGTACAGGAGTAATATAACTAGCTTTTTTGCTTACATTTTCAAAATCAACATCACCTACTATTTTTCCATTAACCCTATTAATCCCTACATCAACTACTATCACACCCTCTTTAACCATATCTTCTTTTAAAAGATTTGGACAACCTGCTGCTACGATGATAATATCAGCATTTTTTGTATAAGCTTTTAAATCTTTTGTATAAATATGACAAATACTTACACTAGCATTAGCATTTAATAAAAGCGTAGCCATAGGACGACCTACTATATTAGAAGCTCCTATTACAACTACATCAGCACCTTGTAATTTTATATCATAATACTCCAAAATTTTCACAACACCCAAAGGCGTACACGGCAAAAAACCACCTTTTAAATTTAAATTTAAATTCCCGACATTAAAAGGATGAAAACCATCTACATCTTTATTAAAATTAATACTTTCTAGGATGATATCTTTATTAATATGTGCTGGTAATGGAAGCTGAACTAAAATTCCATCAACACTATCATCATGATTTAAGGTATTAATCAAAGCCAAAAGTTCATTTTGAGTTGTGTTTACATCAAGCCTATAAACCAAAGACTTAATCCCACATTGCTCACAAGCCTTTACTTTAGAGCCCACATAAGTAGCACTAGCAGGATCTTCACCTACTAAAATCACAGCCAAACAAGGCTCTATACTTTGGGTTTTAAGTTCTAATACTTCTTGTTTTAGATTATTTTTTATCTCATCACTTAGCTTTTTACCATCTAAAAGTGTCATTTCTTTCCTTAAATTTATAGCTTTCTTTAACTTAAAAAATTGTATCATAATAAAACTTCTTTTTTTGTTAAAGGTGATAAATGAAAATTATTTTATTTTTGTTTTTTATAGTTTATGGTGTTTGGGCTGAAGATTTTATCTCACCTAAAGAATACCAAGAATCCCTTTACAAAAATCCAAGAGGCATAAGTTGTGCTAAATGTCATGGTGATGGAGGACAACAAATACTAGGATATTATACTAAAAATGGAGAAAAAACTCCTTTTATAGTGCCAAGTATTAAAAACACTCCTTATACACGTTTTAGAGAAATTCTAAGCCAACCTCAAGAGGCAAAAAGCATTATGCCAACCTACTCATTAACAGAAGATGAGATGAAATCGCTTTATGATTATATTACTAACAACAAAAGGAGTAAAAAATGAAAAATAATAAAAAAGCCTTTGAAGAAGCTTGTGAATATATAGCGGGTGGGGTTGATTCTCCTGTGCGTGCTTTTGCTAGCGTGGGTAGCAATCCTTTATTTATCAAGCAAGGAAAAGGTGCTTATATTAGCGATATAGAAGATAATACTTATATAGATTATGTACAAAGCTGGGGACCTTTACTTTTTGGACATTGTGATGAGGATATTGAAAAAGCTTGCAAAAAAGCATTAGAACATGGTTCAAGCTTTGGCGCACCAACCCTAGCTGAAACCAAGTTAGCTAAATTTATCTTAAAAGATTGGCCGCATTTAGACAAAATACGCTTTGTAAGCAGTGGCACAGAAGCTACTATGAGTGCTATTCGTCTTGCAAGAGGATTTAGCAAAAAAGATAAAATCATCAAATTCGAAGGATGTTATCATGGGCATTCTGATTCTTTACTAGTAAGTGCTGGAAGTGGCGCCGCTACTTTTAATACCCCAAGCTCACTAGGAGTATTAACCGATGTAGCTAAAAATACTCTAGTAGCTATTTATAATGACATTGATAGTGTTAAAAACTTAATCAATAATGATGATAATATAGCTTGTATCATTATAGAGCCAATTGCAGGAAACATGGGCTTAGTACCTGCTAAAATAGAATTTTTACAAGAGCTAAGAAAACTATGTGATGAACATCAAATTCTTTTAATTTTTGATGAAGTTATGAGTGGCTTTAGAGCTTCATACCTAGGCTCTTTTGGAATTAATAATATAAAAGCTGATATAGTAACTTTTGGTAAGGTTATAGGCGGAGGTATGCCTGCGGCTGCTTTTGCTGCAAGAGCTGAAATTATGGATTTATTAAGTCCTTTAGGTGGAGTATATCAAGCAGGAACACTAAGTGGAAATCCTCTTGCTATGGCTGCAGGCTATGCGAGCTTAAAAAAAGCAAGAAATTATGAAGGTTTATATGAAAAATTAGAAAAACTAGGCAAAAGACTTACTCAAGGCTTTAAAGAAGCTGCAAATGATTGCAAAATTCCTTTGCAAGTTAATTGCGTTGGTTCTATGTTTGGATTTTTCTTTTGTGAAAACCCTGTTAATAATTATCAAGATGCTTTAAAATCAGATACTAAATTATTTGCTAAATTTCATGCACAAATGCTAAGCAAAGGCGTGTATTTGGCACCATCTCAATTTGAAACAGGTTTTATATGTGAATGTATGGATAAAAAAATCATTGATAAAACCATACAAGCAGCACAAGAAAGTTTTAAAGCCCTATGAATAAAAGACAAAAAATCATTCGCAAAGGTATAGAAGCTGCAGATGGATTAAGCCTTGGCATATCCATGGTTGTAGCTGTTTTAATCGGGGTTGGTATAGGCTATTTTTTAAAAAATTTAACTGGTACAGCTTGGCTTTTTTGGATAGGAGTGTTTATAGGAGTAGCTGCGGCGATTTTAAATGTTTATAAAGCTTACAAAGCACAAGTAAAAAGCTATGAGGAATTTAAAGAAGAAAATCGCTATAAAGATTTAAAAAATGATCCTAAAGCCTAAAATTTTACTAAAACTCTTGCTAGGATTAAATTTACTTTTCTTAGCAGGAGTTTTTTTCTATAAAGAATTAAGCTTTAAAACCTTTATAAGCTTTGAATTTGGATTTTTAGCTCAAAATTTGATCATTTTATTTTCTTTTTTAAATTACAAAAATTTTATTTATAAGGCTGCTAAAAATTACACTTTTACTCAAAGACCCTTGCAAATTTTTACTAAAAAACAATATTTTTTGCCAAAAATTATAAAATTTATCCATATAGATGACGATTTAAAACCAAAATTTAAAAGTATTTTTAAAAACGCATTAGCTTTTTTTTCTTTGTTTAAAATTTTTGCTTATGTGTTTTTAATAGCAGGATTTTTATTTTTAGAGTTTCAAGGCTTAATGAGTATTTTTGCCTTGTTTTGTGCAATGTTTGTCACACCCATAGCGGTATTAATATATAATTTTTTAATAAGAAAATGTTGAGCTCAAAAAGAACGATTAGATCATTAACTGCATTGTTTTTTGGTATGATTTTTGTTTTTATAGGAAGTGCTTTAACGGTAAATTCTATAGCAATTATTTTAAAACATAACGATGTTAGTAATTTTTATATAGGGATAATAGGAAGTTGTTATTTTCTTGGTGCTATGGTAAGCACTATTAGTGCTCATAGGATAGTCTCTAAAGTAGGACATATAAGATCTTTTGGAATTTTTGCCATCATTTTTGGTATAGCTACTATGCTTCATAGTTTAAACTCTAATCTTTATTTTTGGATGGTTTTGAGATTTTTGCTTGGTTTTTGTTACTATGCACTTTTAATGGTCATAGAATCATGGCTTAATGAAAAAGCAAAAAATGCTATTCGCTCAAGAGTAATAGCCTTTTATGAAGTGGTATTTTACTCATCATCAGGCTTTGGAATTTTACTTATGTCATTTGACTTCCCAAGCAATACAGTATTTATTTTAAGCGCTAGTTTTATTATGTTTGCCTCTATTCCTTTATTTTTAATCCGTATTAAAGAGCCGGTTTTACCACAAAAAACCAAAATTTCCATCCCTAAAGTTTTTGATATAGTGCCTTTAGCTTTAGTGACAAGCTTTATAGCAGGTATGCTTTTAAATGGATTTTTCTCTATGGCTTCTTTATTTATACTTATACAAGGATTTGGCGCAAAAGAAGCTTCGATTTTTATATTTTGTACCATGCTAGGAGGGTTTATATCTCAACTTTTCATCGGAACCCTTTCTGATAAAATTAGTCGTAAATTTGCTATTATTTTATGTGCTTTTACGGCTTTAAGTGCTATGCTTTGTATTTTATTATTAAGCTATAATATTTATTTAAAATACTTTTTTGGCTTTTTACTGGGTATGGGAATGTGTTGTTTATATGCTCTTTCTTTAGCTAGAGCAAATGACATGCTTGAAGATTCCAGCAAAAGAGTTGAACTTGGCAGAGCCGTTCTTTTTACTTATTCTTTTGGTGCTTTATTTGCGCCTGCTGTGCTTGGAACTTTAATGTATTATTTTGAAGGCAATGGTTTTATGTATTTTTACATCGTTTTATTAACTGTTTTAATTGCCTTTGCTATAGATAAACCAAAATTTAAAAATCTAACCAAATTTAAAAGAAAACCAGGTAATATGGTAATGCTAGATGATAACTAATATTTCTAACAATCAAAATCAATTTGCAAAAAACGAAACAAATAAAGACAACAAAAGCGAGAAATCAGACAAAAAAACCTCACTTAATGATGCTTTAAAAAATCCTTTATTTTCTAAAAATGATCCTGAAGTCAAATTGCCTAAAGACTATGTAAGCAAAATCGATCAAAAATTACAAGAATTATTAAATAAACTCTTAGATCAAATCAAAACCAACAAAGATCCTGATTTAGCAATATTAAAAAATCACAAAGATTTAAATTTTGCGCCTAATTTTGCTAATGAAGTTAAAAAACTTCAAGCAGAGCTTTCTAAAAATCCTGAATTTGAAAAACTACTTAAAGTTTTAGAAGATCTAGTTAAACCTGCTAAAGATATCAACAATAAAAATCTTTCATCCTTGGTAAAAAATTCAGGTGTTTTTTTAGAAGCAAAACTCAATCATTCTTTAAAAGAACAAAATTTACCACAAAGCTTTTTTAATCTTTTAAATATCATAAAAGGGGCTACTAGTGAAAATCTAAAACGCGATATAAGTAATTTAGATCTTAAAAATCTTGATACCACAAGCACCTTAAAAGAACTTATTCACATCTTACAAAATCACAAAAAAGATAATAAAATTTCTTTAGAAAATACAAACTACAAGACACTTTTTAAGCTATTTGATAAAATAGAAAATTTTAAAAACTATATCAATAAAAATCCAAATTCCATTAGCCAAGAAAAGCTACAAAATATTGCTAATAATTTCATTAAAAATCTCAGTAAAAATTTAGCACTTATCAACAAAGAACTAGCCAAACCTGAAAATATAAAAATTCAAAATACACATATATTAAAAGAGCTTAGCCAAAGCATTAAAGATCTTATAACACTTTTAAAAGACATAAAAAATCATAAAAACAAAACTGAAATAACACAAGAAAATTTAAATAAAACTCCACATACTAAAGACATCAAAGAAGAGTTAAAAGAGGAAATAAAAACTCCGCAAAAAAACACAGAGGACAAAAAAGAAACTCAACAAAAAAAAGAAAGTACGACAAAAGATAAAGAAATTCAAAACACAAAAGAAGAAAAAACGCCACAAAAAAATACTGAAGAACCAAGCAAAAATGATAATAAAAGTCAAAATTTACAAACAAATAACACTAAATTAGAAGATATATTTAAAAGTACTTCAGGTAAAATTTTACTAGAAGATATTTTCAAACAAAATGTAAGTAAAAATCTTAATTTTAGTCAAAATTTACAAGAAGAGCTTTTAAATAATCTAAACAAAGAACTAGGCTTAATAGGAAGAAAACTCAATGAGGTTTTAAAAGCTTTAGATCCTAAAAATTATGAAGCAAAAAATTCTTTAGATGATATAAAAAACATAGAAAAAAAATTAGAACTTTCTATAAAAGATCTTGGAAAAATTACTCCAAAAGATACTGCAGAAATTTCTTCAGAATTGCAAAAAGATATCAAATCCACTCTTTTGCAAGTTTCTAATCTGGCTAAAAATTTAGACAATGAAAGCATATTAAATCAAGCAAATCGTCTTATAGCTCAGCTTGAGTTTAATCAGCTTTTATCTTTAGCCAATAATAGCATTCATACTTTTTTACCTTTCTTTTGGGATGATTTAGAAAAATCTAATGTAGTTTTTAAACGCGGTAAAAAAGATAAATTTTATGCACAAATTAATCTTGAATTTGAAAAATTAGGAAAAATCAATGTATTTTTATCTCTAAGTAATGATAAATACATTGATATAAATATGATGATAGAAAATGCTAATTTTAGAAAAAAACTTTACGAAAGAGCACATGAGCTAAAAAAAGCCTTAGTTAAAGTAGGACTTCTAAGCTCTAATTTTTTCATCAGTGATATAGTTAAAAGCAAATTTCATAATCAAGAAGAATACAATGACTTTAATATGGGTTTTGATACAAGGGCTTAAAAATGGCTAAAAAAACAAAAAAAGCCGTTGCGCTAGGCTATAACAAAGAAGATCAAAATGCACCAAAAATTCTAGCTAATGCTAAAGGTGAAAACGCTGCTAAAATCATCTCTTTAGCTAAAGAAAATGGCATACCCATAAAAGAGGATAAAGACTTAGTAGAAGTTCTTAGCAAGCTTGATCTAGGCGATGAAATCCCACCTAATATGTATAAAGCAGTGGCTGAAATTTTTGCCTTTTTATATAAAGTTGCTAATGAAGATGAGACTAAGCAAAATCCGCAATCTTCTTAGAAAATTCAACTTGCTCATAAGCGTTTTTACTAAATTTTAAAAACCCTTTTTGAGCAATTAAAACTATCGTCGAACCTAGCTCAAAATTTCCAAGCCTTTGACCTTTTTTTGCAAAAAGCCCATCATAAGTATGAGTAAAATCAAAATTTGCAGCATTAGTTTGTATACTAGTATCAAAACTAAAATGCATTTTACCTACATTTAGCGCACCCACAAATACCATCCAAAGTATAAATTTTCCTTCCACTAAGCACTTTAAAACTACTCTTTCATTTTTAGTATAAAGGTTTATAATCTTAGCTAACTTTGCCTCACTCACACTAAATAAAGCCCCACTCATATAAGTAGCACTTAAAATTTGCATATTACAAGGTGCGTGATAATGATGATAATCTTTTGGAGATAAATAAATATTTGCATAATCTATGCCATTTTCTAATTCTTCTTTGCTAGCTGAGTTTTTTAAAAGCTCTTCTATACTATAACTTGAACCTTTAATGCTAAAGGCTAAATTTTCTTTTAAATCATTTTGAAAACTACTTCCAAGTTCTAAAATTTTACCATCACTTGGACTTACAAAGCCATCTTCTAATTCTCGCTCATTTAACAAAGTTCTTGTAAATAAAGCATTTAAGCTCTCATATTCTTCTAAGGATTTAAATTCACTCATATTGATATTAAAAGCATTCACATAAGCTTTATTAATGTTTTTTTGTATGATTTTTGGAAATTTATATTTTGCTATGATTCCAAACATTTTTGAAGCACTATTGCTAAATCCCACTTATTCTCCTTTTAATCTAATCAAAGCTATCTCACTAGGAGCTAAAAATCTCACAGCAGGCCCCCAAAATCCAGCCCCACTGCTTACATAAAGCAAACTATCTTTGCTTAATTTATAAAGCCCATACACAAAGCCTTGCTCTAAATATACTAGCAAAGAAAAAGGGAAAATTTGTCCTGCATGAGTATGTCCTGATAAAATCAAATCAAACCCATTTACATCATAAGTTTTTACATATTTTGGCTGATGCGTGATTAAAATATTAACTTTTTCTTGATTGATTTGAGTTTTGATTTTTTCTATATTGCTTTCTTTAAAGCCCAAACGTTTAGCAGCCAAATCCAAAGTCCCACTTAAAGTAAAATCTCCAAAATCAATACTTTCATCTTCTAAAACTTTGAAATTCTTAAGCGTTTTAAGCTTTTTGCTTATCGCATTTATATCATTATAATACTCATGATTTCCATAAACAAAATAAGTACCATATTTTGATTTAAAATTTTCTAACAAATTAATATAAGACATACTAGCTATATCTGCATCGATTAAATCCCCAGCTATGATGATTATATCAACATTTAAAGCATTAACCTCATCAATTAAGGTTTTTAAAAAATCTTCACCTAAATTTTTCCCTAAATGCACATCAGAAAGCAAAGCTATGTTTAAATCTTCTTTTAAATTTTTAATTTTAATATCTACCTCATTAACCTTAGGCGTGCTGATAGCATTTACAAAGCCTTTAAACACCATACTAACGCTAAGTATAATAAGCCAAGAATCAAAAATTAATTTTAAAAACTTTCTTCTTTGAAGGCTAAAAATTTGCTCTTTTTTATTTTCGTTAAAGAAAATCCAAGAACCAATTTCAAAAACCACTCCAAAAAGCAATAAAAAGCAAGTAATAGTAGGAAAAATAGCTAAAATATAATAAAGCTTTTCATGCAAAAAATCCCCGCGCATATTTACAAAAAAGATTAATTCACATGCAAAAACTATTAAAACAAAAGCTAGTACAAACTTCTTATAAGGTTTTAAAAAATCAACCTTACTTAAAAATCTTTTATAAATATACCAATTTGCCAAAGCAAAAAATAAAACTAATAAAGTAAAAAAAACAAACACTCTCATAGTGTAATTTTATTTAAGCAAAATTAATACTTTTTAAAGTAAAATCGCAAAAAAACATTTGGGAAAGAAATTTGGCTTTAGTAGATTTAATCGATGCAAATAAGAAATTTAATACAAAAATAGTTTTAGAAAATGCAAATTTTAGTGCAAATTTAGGAGAAAAAATCGCCATTATAGGCAAAAATGGCGAAGGAAAATCAAGCTTTTTAAAAGCCCTTATGGGAACTTTAAAACTAGATAGCGGTAGAGTGATTAAACAAAATAACACTAGCATAGGCATACTAAGCCAACAAGTAAGCTTTGAAAGCACCTTAAGCGTGAGTGAGACCATCAAAAAAGAACTTGAAGAAATTTACCAAGCCTTAAAAGAATTTGAAAACTATAACGAAAAACTAGCTCTTGATCCTGAAAATAAAGAATATTTAAAAAAAGTAGATGAATTAAGTTTATTTATAGATTCAAAAGATGCATGGAATTTAGACCAAAAAATACAAAGAATACTAGAAGAGTTTAAACTATTAGAGTATAAAGACAGAACACTTTGCTCTTTAAGCGGAGGTGAGATAAGGCGCGTAGGACTTTGCACACTTTTGCTGAAAAATCCTGATATATTATTGCTTGATGAGCCAACTAATCATCTAGATGTATATATGAGTAGCTTTTTAGAAGAAAGATTAAAAGCTTCTAAAATGTGTGTTATTTTCATCTCCCATGATAGATATTTTATCGATGCAATAGCACAAAAATGCGTAGAAATAGAAGCAGGAAAACTAAGTATTTTTGAGGGTGGATATACGCAATATCTAGAAAAAAAAGCAGCTATTTTAGCTTCTTTAGCTAAAAGTCATGAAACCTTACTTAAGCAACTAAAAAGCGAAGAAGAATGGTTAAGAAGAGGAGTTAAAGCTAGACTTAAACGCAACGAAGGGCGTAAAGAACGCATTTTTAAAATGCGTGAAGAAGCCAAGAAAAACCCAGGAGCTATCAAACGCTTACAACTTGAGATTAAAAGAGCAAGTAAAAATTTCAACCAAACCCAAAGTCAAAATCGTAAAAAAATGCTTTTTGAACTTAAAAATATCTCAAAATCTATCGCTAACAAGACACTTTTTAAGGACTTTAATGCACGAATTTTACAAGGTGAACGCATAGCCATAGTAGGTAAAAATGGCTGTGGTAAATCTACTTTTTTAAAAATTTTACTTGATCAAATTCCACTTGATAGTGGAGAAATTAAAAGAGGTGAAGTTAAAATAGGCTATTTTGATCAAAGCAGAAGCTTACTCAATACCGATAAAAAACTTTTAGAAATTTTTTGCCCAAATGGCGGTGATCACATTCAAGTGCGTGGTAAAAATATGCATGTTTATGGATATTTAAAACAATTTTTATTTCCAAAAGAATTTTTAGAACAAAGTGTGAGTGTGTTAAGTGGGGGCGAGAAAAACAGAGTTGCCCTAGCCTTGCTTTTTACTAAAGAATATGATGTATTAATCTTAGATGAACCAACAAATGATTTAGATATAGCTACGATTAATATCTTAGAAGAATACTTACTTTCTTTTGAAGGTGCGATTTTGCTTGTCTCGCATGATAGATATTTTGTTGATAAAATAGCAACTAAACTTTATGCTTTTGAAGATAATGCAAATATTAATATAGAAGTTCTTTCTTATAGTGAGTATTTAGAAAATGAAAAAGAATACAAGGACTTTGAAGAATTTTCTAAAAGTTTAGAAACAAACACTACAGCAAGTGTAAAAACAAAAGAAAAATCAAGTAAAAAACTAAGCTATAAAGAAAATGAAATTTTAAACTCATATCCTGATAAAATTCATAAATTAGAAGAAGAAATCAAAGAAATCAAAAATGCCCTAAGCAATCCTGTAATCTATCAAGAGCTAGGTATAAACACCCTTTATGAAAAGCTAAATTCCTTAGAAAATGAACTTAGTATTTTAGAAGAAGCTTATTTTGAAGTTTTAGAAAAAAGTGAAAGCACTGGTTAACTTTATATATTTTAAATAAGATAAAATTACTCAAATTTATTTAAGGAAAAATTATGACTTTAATAACTATTTTATGTATTTACACGGCCTTTTTGATTTTTATATCTTATATGCAAATTTCTTTTTTAAAAAAAGAAAGAGAAAAGCATGCAATTATTTTAAATGAGCATGATTATAAAAATGCTGCAAATATCGCCATAGAAAATGAAAAATACAAAATCTTTTCTAATCTTTATAATCTGATGATTAATATTTCTTGGATTAGCTTTGGCTTTTTATATTTAAAAGAAATTTTCATCAAAGAAAATTCTACTTTAGAAAATACTTTATTTTTACTTACATTTTTATTGATTATTAGTATTTTAAATTTACCACTTAGTTATTATGAAAGCTTTGTAAAAGACAAAAAACACGGATTTTCAAATATGACTTTAGTACTTTTTATTAAAGACAGCATTAAATCTTTAGCCCTAATGCTTATTTTTGGCTTTTTAATTATCTATGCTTTAGTGTTTTGCTTTGAATTTTTTAACACATACTGGTGGATTGTTGCTTTTGCTTTAAGCTTTATAATCATACTTATTATAAATCTCATCTACCCTACTCTTATTGCACCTATGTTTAATAAAATGAAAAAACTTGAAGATGAAAATTTATTAGAAAAAATCACCAATTTAATGCAAAAATGTGGCTTTAGTGCAAATGGTGTTTATGTTATCGATGCAAGTAAAAGGGATAAAAGATTAAATGCTTATTTTGGCGGTTTATTTAAAAGCAAAAGAGTGGTGCTTTTTGATACACTTTTAAATGCTTTAAAAGAAAAAGAACTCATCGCTGTTTTAGGTCATGAGCTAGGACATTTTGTGCATAAAGATTTACTAAAAATGTTATTTTCTAGTGCTTTGATGCTTTTTGCTTTATTTTTTATCTTTGCACATTTACCAAACTTTTTTTATATTGAAAGTCATTTAGATGGAGTAAATGCTGGAGTTTTTGCGCTTTTATTGATTTTTGGAAATATTTTTACTTTTATTATCTCTCCACTACTTAATAAAATGAGTCAAAAAAATGAATTTAATGCTGACTTACATGGAGCAAAACTAAGTTCTAAAGAAGATATGAAAAATGCCCTCATAGCCTTAGCAAAAGAAAATAAAGCCTTTGTTAAAACAAGTAAAATTTACACTTTCTTTCATCTAAGCCATCCTTGTATTTACGATAGAATCAAAGCTTTGCAATGATTTCAATCAAACAGGCCTTAAAGCAAGCTTACGCAAAAGATCCTACTCACAAAGAATATATACTTTTTATTCTTTGTGAGCTTTTACAAAAAGATAAGGCTTGGATTTTTTTAAATCCTGAATTTCAAATCGATGAAAAAGTTTTTTTAGAATACGTAGATAAATTTTTAAATGGCGAGCCTTTTGAGTATTTATTTCAAAAAACACAGTTTTATGGTTTAGATTTTTTTACTAAAAAAGGTGTTTTAATACCGCGTTTTGATAGTGAAATATTACTTGAAAGATGCTTAGAAATTTTAGATCATAACTCTTTTAAAAATATACTTGAGATTGGCTTTGGGAGTGGAATTTTAAGTATCTCTCTAGCAAAGTTAAAGCAAATTTTTATACAAGCTTGCGATATCAACCCAAAAGCATTGGAACTTGCTAAAAAAAATGCAGATTTTCATAATGTTTCAAATTTAATTGATTTTCAACTTTGTGATTTTAAAAACATGCAAGGAAATTTTGACTTTATTTTTTCCAATCCACCTTATGTTAAAAATGACTATCCTTTAGATAAATGGGTGCAAAATGAACCGCATAATGCTTTATTTGGCGGGGATAAAGGTTGGGAAATTTTACATGAAATTATCCTTTTTGCCAAAAATCATAACACAAAAGTCTTAGCATGTGAATTTGGTTATGATCAAAAAGCAATTTTAAATAAAATTTTAGAAGAAAATGATTTTAAAGCTACTTTTTATCAAGATTATAATGGATTTGATAGAGCCTTTGTTGCGTGGAATTTAAAAAATTAGACTATAATTATCTTTTTATAGGAGAAAATAATGAAATCAATATATTTATTTTTACTAGCAAGTTTAATTGGGATTGAAATTAGCATAGGCGTACTTTTAGCTCCGACTATATTTTATCCTGCTAAATTCATAGGTGAAGGAGTTTTAACTCATTTTCAAAGTGGACTTTTAATGACACACATTTTTGTACAATTTGGTTATGTTTTACTAGGTGTGAGTGTTTTATCTGTTTTAATGGAAATTTTCTCATTTAAGGATAAAAATTTAACTTTTAAAATAAATTTTTCAAAATTCATGCTTTCTTTAATCATTTTGGCACTAAGTTTGCTTTTTGTATTTTACTTCACTGCTTATGTTTTAGAAGCACAAAGTTTAGGAGAAGAAGCAACTAAGACTCAAGAATTTATAAAAATTCATGGTGCAAGTGAAGTTGTGATGAAAATTATCATGTTATCACAAGTAATTTTATTTTTTTTAAATTTTAAAACAAAAAAAATGATATAATAAAATAAGTCTTTAAAAGGAGTCAAAGATGAAAATAGGCGATATAGGGACAACTCAACAAAACCATTACTTAAATCAAGCGCAAAAAAGCCAAGAAAAAGCTTTAGAAAATATAGCCGCAATGCGTGCTATAGATGGGAGCGATGGGGCAAATTTAGCCATAGCTGATTCTTTAAGAAGTCAGTATAGCACCATAGATCAAGGTATTTTAAATGCTTATGATTCAGTAGGTGTTTTACAAATTGCTGATTCGACATTAAATAATATCTCAGCTACTGCAGATAAACTTAATGAGCTTTCTGTACGCTCAAATAGTGCTGCATTAAATGATAGACAAAAAAGCATGCTAAATGCTGAAGCAAATAAGCTCATCAGCTCGATCAATGATGCATTTTCAAACGCGACTTTTAATGGAAAAAATGTTTTCCAAAGTATGGATTTTGTTGTTGGATCTGGGGTTGAAAGTATCAATTTAAACCAACCAAGCACGGCAAACTTAAGCCTTGAAAACCAAGATGGAATTCGCGATTTTCAAGATCAAGTAGGTTCTTTACGCGCAGATATTGGTGCTGGGATTAATGCTATCCATTCTAATATCAACTCATCTTTGCAAACTAGCATTAACACTAAAGAAGCTGAAAGTAAATTGCAAAATAATGACTTAGCGCAAAATATTAATGATTTTAATGCAAATTACCTAAAAGAAAATGCATTTTTATTTGCAAATGCTCACTCAAATGTAATGCTACAAACTAAACTAGCAAGCCTACTTCAATAATAAAACTCCCAAATAAGGGAGTTTTTTAAGGAAAAATATGCAAGATAATGCTTTATTAAAGCAAGTTTTAAAACATCCTTTATATGAAAAAATTCAAAAACTTGGCACAAAAGTTAAAAACTCAAATTATCTAATAAACGAAAGTTTTGATATTTTTTGTGATAAAAGTTTAGATAATGAGATTAAGGACATTGCCTTAGAATTAAAACCTTGGCGCAAAGGACCTTTTAAAATCAATGATTGGTTCATAGATACAGAGTGGCAAAGTTTTATTAAATTTAACATATTAAAGCCTTATATGCAAGAAATCAAAGGCAAAGTGGTTGCGGATATTGGTTGTAATAATGGTTATTATATGTTTAAAATGCTTGAATTTAATCCTTCAAAACTCATAGGTTTTGATCCTTCTATTAAGTATTATTTGCAATTTTTACTTTTAAACTCTATTGCAAAAACTCCTATACAATATGAGCTTTTAGGCGTGGCTGATGTACCAAATTATGGCATAAAATTTGATGTGATTTTTTGTCTTGGCGTAATTTATCATCGCAGTGATCCTATAGCCATGCTAAAACAACTCAAGCAATCTTTAAATAAAGATGGTATAGTCTTTTTAGATACTATGTATATAGAAGATGAAAGAGAAATTGCACTTATCCCTCAAAAAACTTATTCAAAAATACCAAATATTTTTTTCATTCCGTCGATATTGGGTTTAAGAAATTGGTGTTATAGAGCTGGATTTAGTGAATTTGAAATTATAGCAACCAAACAAACTGATTTTGAAGAACAAAGAAAAACACAATGGATTGATTCTTATTCTTTAGATCAATTTTTAGATGAAAATAACTCAAATTTAACTTGTGAAGGCTATGAAGCACCAAAAAGAGTTTATGTTAAATTAAAGGTGTAAAAATGGCAAGAACAGTAAGTGCTGTTACTATAGAAGAGCTAATAGACCCTGAAGAATTAAATCGCATTAAATCAGAACTTATCACTTGTCCAGGGATAAATAATGCTTTAGCAGGAAGCATTTCTCATATAGAAAAAAACTTTGCTAAAGGTATCTTAATCACAACCCATGATATGGCAGTAGATGAGCTAGGATTAGTGCATAGTGGTTTTGTATTTAACGCGGCAAATTATATAGCTCAAGCTGCAATCAATAAAGAATTTAGCGTCTTAATAGGCTCAAGAAGCTTTTTTTATGCGCCTTTAAAAGTTGGAGATGTTTTAAATCTTGAAGCAAGTGCTTTATTTAGTGATGATTCAAGAAAAAGAGAGGTTAAAGTAGTTGGCTTTGTAAATGATATTAAAATTTTCGATGCATCTTTTCAAGTAATCACCACAGATGATCATATATTTAAATTAAAACAAAGTCAAAGCACAAGCTCTAGCAGTCAAAACCAACAAGAAACCTCCAAGCAAGATGCTGCTCCAGAGGAATTAAATGCTGTTTTAAAAGGAATCGGGGGTTAAAGGTAAATCCACCCAATTCTTTGGGCATTCTTTATGGTAAGTCCCGCTTGCATCATAATATTCTTTACAATCATCATAAAAGCGGTTTGAAATTCCTCTTTCATTTACAAAACAACCGCCAAAAAATAATGCTAAAAATCCAATGAAAAATATTTTTTTAAACATCTCTTTTCCTATTTTAATCTTATTTGTTTACGCCATTTATAAGGTTCTATAGGATTTTCATCTACCCATAAGCCTTTTTTATTTTCTTTGGCATAATTTTGCTCATTTACATACAAATCACTATAATGTTCATAAGCCCAAGCAAAGCCATTTTTAACCATAACTTGATTGATATCTTTATCATTTAAATACACAATGGCTAAAATTCTACCATATTTATCCTCATCTTTTACATTCAAAACCACTTCTTTATTCAACACAATTGCATTTAAAAATTGCGTAGCCATCTTTCCATAAGCTTGATCACTTTCAGGTGCATCTATACCAAAAAGTCTAATTTTAAGTTTTTCATCTTCAAATTTAGCCTCAATAGTATCCCCATCTACTACACGACTTACTTTAGCATTAATATATGAGCCACTATCATAATTTAAAATATAAGCAAAAGCAAATAAAAAAAGTGCAATTAAAAATTTCTTTGGATCTTTTAGTAAAGTTATTAGTAATTTAATTTGCTTTTTAGAAATTTTCATTTAAACCTCATCTATATAAAAATATGCCATAATTACAACAAAAAGGAGATTTTATGCAAGAAATTATACAAAATTTTAAACAAATTACTCAAATACCTCATTGTAGTTTCCATACTGAAGAATTAAAAAAATTTCTTATTGATTTTGCCAAAAGTCAAAACTGCCGAGTAAACGTTGATAAAGCAGGTAATATCCATACATATAAAGGAAAACCTAAAATTTGTTTACAAAGTCATTATGATATGGTTTGCATGGGAGAGGCTCCTAATATACAAATGTATGAAGAAAATGGATATTTAAAGGCCAAAAACTCGAGCTTGGGTGCAGATAATGGCATAGGAGTATCATTAATGATGCAAGCTTTAAAAGACTTTGAAAATATCGAATGTCTTTTTACTAATGATGAGGAAGTTGGCCTTTGTGGAGCAAATAATCTTACACATGCTTTGATTTCAAACAAACTATTAAATTTAGATCATGAGAGTGATGATGAAGTTGTTATAGGTTGCGCTGGTGGTGTGGATATTTTTGCTAGTTTAAACTTAGAAATAGGCGAAAAAGAAGGTGAATGCTATGAAATAGAAGCAATTGATTTTAAAGGTGGGCATTCAGGGATTGATATTGTTAAAAATATTAAATCTTCTATTAAAGAAGCAAGTTATTTTATCACTCAAAACCAAGGTGAGCTTTGTGAGTTTAACGCAGGTGAGAGAATTAATTCTATACCAAAACATGCTAAAATCATAGCATTTTTTAAAAATCCCCCAAAAGAAAATAATCATTTTAAAGTGAATTATATAGGTAAAATCAAAAGGACATATTATAAAAATTCTCAAATCATTTTAAATCTTATCAATGCTTTTGCACAAGGTGTTAGAACTTTTAATCATCAATTAAATTTAGTCCAAACAAGTATCAATCTTTCATTAGCTTATGAAAAAGAAGGTAAATTTCATTTTGAACTTTTTGCAAGATCAAATGATTTACAAGAGCTTAAAAATATAGAATTTGAAACCTTAACTTATTTTAAAATGCAAAATTGTGAAGTTTCAAGTGCAAATTTTTATCCGCCTTGGGCTAACAAAGATACTAATTTTGGAGAAGAAATTCTAAGTTATTTTAAAAAAGAAAATCCAAATGCCAAGCTTTATACTATACATGCTGGTTTAGAATGTGGTATTATAAGTGAAAAACAACCGCTAGAATGTTGCTCCATAGGCCCAAATATCAACAGCCCTCACTCAACAGATGAAAAATGTGAAATAGCTTCTATTGAAAAAATCAGCAAAATTCTTTTTGCTATCTTAAAAAATTACCAATAAGCAAAAAACCAATATTTTGACAAACAAATTCAAAATATTGGTAAATATTTATTTAAATAAGAAAAAATTTTATTTACTATTAATAAAAATTACACTATACTCTCGCATATTTTAAAAACAAGGAGAGAGTATGGAAATGCTAACTAGCCTTAGCGAAGGCACTCAATTTAGTATCCAACTAGCCGTAGTTCTCATTTGTCTTTTTTATGGGGCAAAAAAAGGCGGTATCGCTCTAGGTTTGTTAGGCGGTATAGGTTTATTAGTTTTAAGTTTTGGTTTTGCTGTAGCACCTGGAAAACCTTCTATTGATGTTATGCTTACTATCTTAGCTGTTGTTGTTGCTAGTGCAACTTTACAAGCTAGTGGTGGTTTAGATGTAATGTTGCAAATTGCAGAAAGGGTTTTAAGAAAAAATCCTAAATTTTTAACCATCTTAGCTCCTTTTGTAACTTGCTTTCTGACCATGCTTTGTGGAACCGGACATGTTGTTTATACTATGATGCCTATTATTTATGACATTGCTATTAAAAATGGCATACGCCCAGAAAGACCAATGGCTGCTTCTAGCATTTCTTCTCAACTTGGAGTTATAGCAAGTCCTGTTTCAGTTGCTGTTGTAAGTTTAACCGCATTACTTTTAAATCCAGAAATCAACAAACATCCTTTAGCAGGATTTGATGGCTATGTAGATTTACTTGCTATTACTATACCTTCTACTTTAGTGGGCGTTTTAGCTATAGGAATTTTTTCTTGGTTTAGAGGAAAAGATCTTGATAAAGATGAAGAATTTCAAGCTAGAATTAAAGATCCAGAACAAAGAGAATACATCTATGGTGATAGCAAAACTCTTCTTGGACAAAAACTTCCAACTATTCAATGGGTAGCTATGTGGATTTTCTTAGGTGCTATTGCAATAGTGGCTATACTTGGAGCCTTCCCGGAACTTAGGCCACAATTTACCTCAAAAGGCGTTACTAAACCTATGAATATGGTTGCAGTAATTCAAATGTTCATGCTTTTAGCAGGTGCGGCACTCATCATCTTTACTAAGCTTGATGCAAGTAAAATTGCAAAAAATGAAATTTTTAAATCAGGTATGATAGCTTTAGTAGCTGTTTTTGGAATTTCTTGGATGGCAGATACTATGTTTGCAGTACATACTCCTATGATGAAAGAATCTTTAGGAAATATTGTTATAGAACACCCTTGGACTTATGCAGTTATGCTTTTATTAATTTCTAAATTTGTTAATTCTCAAGCAGCAGCAATTGCAGCTTTTGTGCCACTTGCATTAGGAATTGGTGTTGAACCAGGTATTATCATTGCTTTTGCAGCAGCTTGTTATGGATATTATATTTTACCAACCTATCCAAGCGATCTTGCAACTATACAATTTGATAGATCAGGTACTACAAAAATAGGTAAATTTGTTATCAATCACAGCTTTATCTTACCAGGTTTAATTGGTGTAATTGTTTCTTGTATAGTAGGTTATTTCTTAGCTTTAGGTGCAGGATATTTATAAAATCAAAGGGCTTATTTTAAAGCCCTTTTTTATTTAAATGCTTTTTCTAAATCAATAGGCATAGCCTGATAACCAGTACTTGCTCCACTAAAGCGAATTTGTACTGAAGGTTCTTTAGCTCCCCATTTAAACTCATCTATTTCAGGTTTTGGTTCTCCTATAGCAACACCCTTGCTTAAATCAAAAGCCATACCAGCACTAGCACTATAAACCATAATCGAATTTTTATCTTTATAATACTCAGCTAAAGAAGTAATAGGCGAAAACCATTTATTGCCTCTTTGTTTTCCATATTCCCAAATTTGCTCTACGGTTTTATTTTTTTGATCTATTTTATATACAACCGCTCTTGAATATTTCATCGAAGCAAAAGCAGGTTGTGTTATAGCTCTTGCATCACCATTGTCAAAAGCTGTAATGTAAATATATCTTTTGTTAGATTTTTCATCTATTCTAAAAGCAGTGTGTTGTGTCCATGTAAAATCAAAGCCACCTTCCTTATTTTTATAACCAGGACATTTGCTATAATCATCTTCACAAATTATATTTTTGCCATTTTTATCAATAGGTTGTAAAAGTGCTTTTTTATATTTTTCTCCCCAGCCCTTATGTGCTCCTAATATCCATTTTACTTTTTTATCACGGCCGATTTTTATAATAGCGCTTTGATGACGACTTGAAATGATAATGCTATCATCACTTGGATCATAATCTATGCTATTTACATGAGCCCAGTTACGCCCTACTCCAGTGCCTGCTATATCCCCAAAAATTTCACTTGTATCCATTTTAGCTAATTCTTCATTGCTTAAAGTTTTACCCGCTTTTGAAACATCTACATTTAAACAAACTGCACCTTGATCTAAAACTTTGATAATATTAGCTCTATATGGATCTAAAATTTCAAAAAGCCTCCACTCATCTACCACATTGCCATTTTTATCAACTTCTACTATCACATCACGCACTGAGCGCACATTTTTACCATCAGGACGCTTAACATTAGCCAAAGCTACTCTTAAAAGATAATTACCATTTGGCATTTGACTCATAGAATGAGAAAAATCTATATAAGAAGAAGGTAAAATGCTGTTAAAAATTTCTCTACCCATTAAATCATATTTTACATATCTTTGACCAAACCCAAAGCTTAATGCCCCATCTGAGTTTTGTCTAAAGCCCATCATAATACCACGATTATAAATATTATTTTTATCCATTAGCTTATCATTATCTAAATACCAACGAATTTCACCCTTTGTATCGACAATGAAGGCATTAGAAGCCTCATCCCATTCTAAAGCACCACCACTTGGATTATTCCATATAGCTTGAGAGCTTTTTGCGCTGTATTTTCCTGGAGTATTATTTACTAGATATAATCTATCTTCAAATTCTTTATCTACTTTAAGTACTTCCACTTTTTCAAAAGGCACACCTCTTTGCATAAGACTTCCACTTGGCTCTATATTTACCCCACCTGTTGCTATTTTATATACCTCATCTATTACTTTTTCACTTTTTCCAAAAGCACTTTTAGTATAGCTTACTTTTACTGTGTTTAAATACGATGGATAAAGTCCAAAAATAGGAATTCCTCCATAAGTTTTAATTTTATTAGAACTTACCTTATAAGATATAGTTTGTCCATTTGGCTTTGGAACTATAGTCACACTCACATCACTTAACTCATATCCTCCATCTACAATCACAGCACTAAGCGGGGATAAACCATAAGGATTGAGCTTTATAGTTCCAATTTGTCCTTGCACTTGATAGTCTATCTTAGCTCCGCTTACTCCACCTACAGCTAAAGCTAAATTTGGCGCTAAAACCATGCTAGCTAGCAAGCTTAAGCTGATGATTTTTTTAATTTTCATGCTTATCCTTTATAAGATCAATAACACCTTTAAAATAAAGGCATTATTTAACTGAAAGTTCTTTAATTATACGGATTAGTTCTTCTAAAGAAGTAATGTATTCAGGATTGATTTGATACTTACCATTTACTACAAAAGCAGGCGTGCCATAATTTCTTGAAATTTCATTAGCCACATCATAAGCAACTAAAAGCTCTTTGGCTTCTTTAGTTTGTAAAAATTTTTGCAATTCTTCTTTACTAGCACCAATAGCATTTAAACCTATTTTATAAAACAAATCAAGATTATTTAAATTTAATTTTTTTTCAAAATGACTTACAAAATACACATCAGCAAGCTTATAAGTAAGACTTTTTTCACTAGTAACATCTAAACCTAAAGCTTTTTCTTTAAAAGAAGCTAAAGCAAACATCTCATTTAAAGCCCCACCATACTCACTCATAGAACTTACCGAAAAAAGATCATATTTTAAATTTGGCAAAACCTCTTTAACCTTTGCCAAAGTGTGAAATTGATGATGGGTGTAACAATGAATGCAACGATAAGAAAATACCTCTATTAGAGAATTTTGTGCATTTGGAATAGGTGTTTTTAAAGTAATATACTCTTTACCCTCACTTAACGCATTTGCATTTATAGCAAAACTGAGCGTACAACAAACAATCAAAAAAATATTTTTTAAATTCAATTTTAACTCCTATATCATGATATTGCAATATAATTATATTGCAATATCATAAACATCAGGATTCAACCACACCTCCAGCATCTTTTCTTGATTGCTCACTAGATTGAACCATAATTCCTTTTGTATATTTCAACAGTTCCTCCCATTCTTTCTTTTGTAGCAAGATGCCTTTTTGAACACTCTCTTCGTAATTTTTTTCAATAATATCATGAGAAATACTTACATTCTCATCATTTCTGATTAAAGGATTTTTAGAAATTTCAATATAAAGCGCTCTTTCATCTAAATCACAAGGTATATTTTTCATTAAAATATCTGGAAAATCTTCATTATTTTTTATAAAGTATTCCACATACTGAGATTGCTTTATGTCATACCAATAAGCTTTAACATATAAATTTTTATTTGATAATCTTTTTAACTGAGAATACACAAAACACCTATTATAACATTTTGAAATTTTTATATTTAAAGAATTATATTGATTTAAAAAATCAAGCGCATACGCAATAATAATTTGAATATGACATAATATGCTATGATGATTAAGATCAACACTTAAATACTCATTTGTAATATTTAATGTTATATCTAAATTGTCGCTTTTCAAATAAGGTGCAGCTTTAAGAAAATTTGATAATCCATTTAATCCAGCCATTTGCATGTCAATAACCATAGATGCAATTAAATCAGCTTCTCCAAGATTTAATTTTAATCCATTATAAGCTTTAATACAAGCAGCTTTAAGTTCGTTTTTGGAAACATAAACATTATTATTAGATAAATCACAAACACTATGCTTATTTTTTGGCAATAATGGAAACATCCACTCATTAGCATGAATTTCATCCATTAAAGGTGCATTCTGAAACAATGTCACTTGAACCCATCTATCTGATCTTGGATCATACTTTGTTGCACCAAACATAGACAATTTAGCTCTTAAAAGATGCATAGGCAAAAAGTCTTTTGCTAAAACATTAGCTCTTATATCACCCATTACACAATTTCCCATAGTCCAAACTCTTCTAGCTATAGATGTAAAACAAGGGTTTTCTAGTAAAAATTTACTTATATGTAAATAATCATCCTGATTTTTTAAAGCATTGTAAAATTTAACCACTTGCCTAGCAATATCTAAAGGTTGTTCTAGCTCATCTCCATTATCAATACCTCTTACTCCAAGCCTAGGCTCTTCTTTTTCTTCAGATATATACCAAAACCAATAATTATTTTCAGGATTTTCAAAATTAATACCTAAAGCCCAATCATATTTTTTCTCTATTACATTTTTAATTTCAGAAATTTTAACACCAGTAAGTTCTAATGGAGTTTCATCGATTGTCATCATTTTATCGTGTATATCAACTAATTCAGGATACAGTTCTAATAAACACGAAAGTACGATTTCTTGTGCTTCCAAAGAATATTTTTTTGTATATTCTACAAATTCCTCAATAACCATAGAAGCATTTATTTTTGTTTTTATTTCTTTTACTATATAAGAAAGCTCACTTGAAGCTATTTTGTTTAAATTATCTTGCCTTGAATCTATTGTTGTTATTTCTTTAAGATGTAAACTTGCTCTTTTTAAATAATCAATCAATTCTTTAGCCTTACTCATATCAAGCTTTTGTTGCATAACTTTTGACAAAGCTAATTCTCTTTGATAAAGCCAGTTATCAACAACTTTTGGGTGTTTAATCAAATAAGGAGCCATACCAAGTCCAGTAGCATTTCCCACACCTAAATATCTTTGAATATCTCTATCAAGTTCTACAGCTTTATCTCCGCAACGCTGTTTGGCTATATAATTTACCCAATCTAAACTAAATTGCCTTACAATATAAACAGCGCACATTTCAGCAGAAAATGACTGAGAAAAATCTCCATTTTTTTGCAGATTATCAAAATCAGAAATTCCAAATTTTCCACTTCCATATACAGCTGTGGTTCTTAATATATAACCAACTTTAGCTAGTTCATCTAAATCAGGTTGTTTTCCATTAGCTAAAGAATTAACAATATATTCAAAAATTCTTACACTTTTATTAGCCCTTGCTAAAACAAAAGCATTGTTAAAATTTCTACCAGCTTCTTGCAGTGGAACATTTTCTTTTAAAACAGTCAATAATCCACTGTCAATCTCTCCATTTACAAAAGTAAAAGTAACATCCCACTTATTTGCTATAACTCTATCATTTCTTTCTTCATCTTTTATATAATTAGCAAATATAACAAGATGATATATTCCATGAGGTGTTCTAACTTGATATATTACATCACCAAATCCTTTATCATCTAAATCCCATAAAATATTTTTTAATACCCATTTTTCTTGAGCAATTTTCCTCATCAAAGTTCTAGTAAAACTAAGTCTAGATGAGTGCATAGAGCCTAGTCTTTCTAAAGACATGACTTCTTGCGGACTTCTTAATTTCATATCATTTTTCATTTTGTCTCCTTTTTGTATTAACGTAAATTTTGCTCATCTGCCATTTTAATTGCAATCTGTATAGAGTTCCATAAGGTTGGTAATAATATAAATGAAACAGGCACAGCAGTAATTACTATAAATGATTGTAAAGCCGAAATTCCTCCCTGTCCGATAGATATTAAAATAATTGCCAATACCCCCATTAAAATTCCCCAAAAAGCTCTAAGAAGTTTACTAGGTTCAGTGTTCCCACTAACAATAACACTCATAGTATAAGTCATAGAATCACCAGTTGTAATAATAAAAATAGCTGCCAATATCAAAAATAATGCTGAAATAAATGTTGACAATGGCAATGACTGTGTTATTGCTATTAACGCAGCAGGTATATTAAAACCTTTAAAAGCAGAGCTTATGCTGCCTGGATTTTCTATTTCAAAATACAATCCTGTTCCACCAACAATAGTAAACCAAAACATTGTGATAATTGGTGCGCAAATACTTACAGCTATAATAAGCTCTCTTAAAGTCCTACCTCTTGAAATTCTAGCAATAAAGATAGCCAATACTGGACCATATCCTAAAAACCACCCCCAAAAAAACAAAGTCCAAGATGCAAGCCAAACAGTATCTTCTCTATAAGTAGCCATAGGTATAAAATTTTGTATCAAAGTTCCAACACCTTGAACATAAACATCCAAAATAAATTTTGTAGGACCAAAAATAAAAATAAAAAACATCAAACCTACAGCTAAAATAACATTCCATTTACTAAGAATTTGAATGCCTTTTGCTAAACCCCTAAGTGAAGATATAGTATAAACTAAAATAGCCAAAATAATAATACTCATTTGAGTGATTATATTATCTGGTATTTGAAAAATCATATTTAGTGCATAAGAAATTTGTAAACCTAAAAATCCTATAGGTCCTATAGTACCAGCAGCAACAGCCACAATACAAAAAGCATCTATTAAAGAACCAATCCATCCGTGTATAACTTTATCACCAAAAATAGGATAAAGAATAGTTCTAGGTCTTAAAGGAAGGCCTTTTTCATAGTGTAAATACATTAGCACTATTGTGGTAATAGTTCCAGAAACAGCCCAAGATAAAAAACTCCAATGCATGTAAGATTGCGCTAGAGCTTCTGTGATTTTTTGAAAAATATTACTAGTATTTCCAAATACAGGAGATGGAGAAACAAAATGAGCTATAGGCTCTCCAGCAGCCCAAAAAACACCTCCGCCTGCAAGTAAAGTACACATAATAATAGATATCCATTGAAATGTACTCATTTCAGGATTTTTAATATTACCCAAAACTACGCCGCCTGTTCTTCCCCAACTAAGCCCGATCCCAATAATAAAAGTCAAAAGTAGTAAAATTTGCCAATAAGCACCAAAGTATTTTGCTGAGACATTAAAACCAAACTCAACGATCGCACTAAGTAACTTTGAATCAATTAAAGCTATTACAACAAATATCATCAAAAATCCACTACTACAAATTAAAGTCAACTTATCAATACGAGTATTGTTTTTAGGAGCACTGTTTAACATTTTAACTCCTTAGCAAGTTTGAGCTTTTAAGCCATCTTGTAAAAAATGAAGCCAATTAAGACCCATGATTTTTTTTACATCATTCTCAGAAAACCCATAATTAATCAATCCTTTATAAATATTATATAAGCCACTAGAATCATTAAACCAAGACACATTTTTAGGCCATGTGGAATTAGTAGCACTACCTTCGCCATAATCTTTTATCTTAGACCATCTACCATTGCGCATCCATTCTAATACATCTAATGGTTGATTTAAACATAAATCACTTCCTATACCTATATGATCAACCCCTATCATATCTGCCAAATCAGCACTCATTTTACAAAAATCATCCAATGTACAATCACTTCCATTTGGCAAATGAAAAGGATATAAAGACAAACCTATCAAACCTTTTCTCTTAGCTAAAGCTTTTATCACCTCATCGCTTTTATTTCGCAATCCATTGTGCGCAAATTTAGGATTAGCATGAGATATACATATAGGGCGAGACGATATGTCAATAGCTTCCAATGTTGATCTATCACTACTATGAGACATATCAACAATCATACCAACCCTATTCATTTCTTCAATCGCTTGTTTGCCAAAGCGAGTAATACCACTGTCGTTTTTTTCATAACAACCAGTAGCCAATAAGCTTTGATTATTATAAGTTAGCTGCATAATCAACAAACCAAGCTGTCTCATAACAGATATTAACCCTATTTCATCATCAATCAAAGAACAATTTTGCGCTCCAAAAAAAATCCCTACCTTATTTTGAGCTTTTGCTTTTAAAATATCTTCGCTTGAAAAAACAGGCAATATATATTCATTAAATTCTTCAAAAAATCTATGCCACTGAGCAAATCTAGTGAGTGTTTCTCTAGCATTTTCATGATATACTAAAGTAACATGCACAGCACTAACACCACTTGATTTTAAAAATTTAAAATATTCTTTATCCCATTTGCAATATTGCAAACCATCTATAATGATATCTTTCCCAAACATAACCACCTCCTTTTTGTAAACAACATTTAATAAGCTTTTACATAAGTTGTTTTTACAACTGTGTAAAATTCCTTCGCATAAGAACCTTGCTCTCTTGGACCAAAGCTAGATTCTTTTCTGCCTCCAAAAGGTACATGATAATCTGTTCCAGCTGTAGGAAGATTAATCATAACACAACCACTTTTTGCTTCTTTTTTAAATATGTTTGCATTTTTTAAACTCGATGTTACAATCCCTGAAGTCAATCCAAAACGAGTACCATTATTAAGCGCAACAGCTTCTTGTAAATCTTTTGCTTTAATCACACATGCTAATGGAGCAAAAATTTCTTCCTGATTAACATCCCAATCATTTTTAGTATTAATAAATAAAGTAGGAGACATATAGTAACCATTTTTATCAAGTGATAATTTTTTACCACCAAATACCAATTCCGCTCCAAGATCTTTAGCTCTTTGAACCCATTTGAAATTAGATTCAAATTGTTTATTATCGGCTACTGGTCCCATAAAAATTCCATCATCTAAGCAATGGCCAACCTTTAATGTTTTCATTCTAGAAACCATTTTCTCAACAAAAGCATCGTGAATACTTTCTATAACAATCAAACGAGAACTTGCTGTGCATTTTTGTCCAGTACCTGAAAAAGCTCCTGCAATAGCACACTCAACAGCAAGATCAAGATCTGCATCATCCATAACAACTAAGGCATTTTTACTACCCATTTCTAATTGACATTTAACAAAATTTGCAGCCGTAGCACGTGCTATTTTTCTACCAACATCAACAGATCCAGTAAAAGAAAGTGCGTTGATATTTCTAGAATTAATAATAGTCTCACCAACTTCTCCACCACTACCTAAAACTAAATTAAATACACCGCTTGGCAATCCATGCTCATGAATAATCTCAGCCAAAGCTACAGCAGAAGCTGGAGTGGTATTAGCTGGTTTCCATACTATACTATTACCAAAACAAAGAGCAGGAGCTATTTTCCAAGAAGCTGTTGCAATAGGGAAATTCCAAGGAGAAATAATACCAACAACACCAACAGCCTCTCTTGTAATCTCAACATCAACACCACTTCTTACAGACGCTGCATTTTCCCCAATTTGTCTTAATACTTCAGCTGCATAATATTGAAAAAATTGACCTGATCTAAACGCTTCTCCTTTTCCTTCTATTTTTGTTTTTCCTTCTTCTAAAGATATGATTTTTCCAATCTCATCGCTTCTATTCATTAAAGATTCACCGATTTTATAAAGCAAATTTGCCTTTTCTTCTAAAGGAGTTTTTTCCCAAGAAACTTGAGCCTCTTTAGCAGCATCAATAGCTAGCTCTACTTGTTTTTTATCAGCCTGTGCTACATCCCCTAGATCATTATCAATATCAGATGGATTAATATTTTTTATAGTATTAACACCCTCTACCCATTGACCATTAATATATAAACCCTTAGTACAATCTAACATTTTATCTCCTTTATAATTTTAATTATGAGTTTGCGCATAAACTACAAATTCAACCAGCATTTCTTCTCTAGCCAAACCAGAAACAATAAATGCAGCTCTATTTGGATAAACTGTATTGAAATAGGTTGAATATATCGAATTTACAAATTTTAAATCTTCTCTTTTTGTAACATAAATTAAAATCTGTAACACATCATCTAATTTAGAACCAGCACATTCTAAAGTATGAATAAGATTTGAAAAAACTTGCTTGGTTTGCGCTTCTATACCACCAGTAACAACCTCTCCATTTTTATCAATAGGAATTTGTGCTGTATATAAAATATTATTTGATACAACCGCCCATTCTAATGGAGATTTTGAGGGGAATAATTTTGTTTTAACCGCTATTTTACTTGACATACAACTCCTTTTTGTATTGTTATATTTTCAAGTCTATAGGAAAAAAACTTAATAAATACTTAATGCCGACAATAAATATATTATATATTTTCTTACCTTGAAAAAACATGTAAATATGTGAATATTGGTAAATATATTTAAAAGATATCCCTATGATTAAAACATCAAATAAGTTAGTAAGGTAGTTTTAGTTGTAAAATTGAATATATACTTATTATATGATTATATCAAATCAAATATTGTTTAACAAAATTCTCAAAATAATCAATAATGTCATCAACATATTCCAAAGCTTTTTCTGTGTTTTTTTGATACACAGCTTTTAATATATTCTTGTGTTTTTCTTTTACAATATCATGTTGACTATTTTGAGCATAGCGATACCAAAATCTCCTTGAAATCCCTTGCACATTTCTCAATTCTTCGTAAATAAAATAATTTTTAGAAGCTTTAGCTAATACATCTTGTCTTTTATCAAGCCATGATAAAAAATTTATTTCATCATAATTTTCAATTTCATTTAAAAGTTCATTTATAGCTTTTTTATCATCCTCAGTAAGTCTTTTTATAGCACATTCTATACAAAGTTTCAAAATAACTCTTCTTACTTCCAAAAGTTGCATTTGTAAAGAAGCATTCATTTGTGGAACCATTATTCCTGCTTTTGATATATTCACCAAATAACGTTTTGAAAGCAACAATAATGCTTCTCTTACAGGCGTACGTCCAACATCAAGCATATTTGCTATGCCCTGTTCTGTCAAAATACTACCAGGCTCTATTTCACAAAAAACTATTCTTCTTTCTAATTCATCATATACTTGTTCGGCTAAAGTTTTATTTTTCACTTTTTTCATGTAATTTCCAAATATAAAATAAAAATTATAGAATAATATCTAATTATTAATGTATTTAAGACAGAATATTAATGATTAAAATTCATATTTGATATTCAATTTACTTTAAATATAATGTATTATAAAAAACAAAAAAAGGATTTTAAATGCAAATACGAATTTATTATGAAGATACCGATGCAGGCGGAGTGGTATATCATAGCAACTACTTAAAATTTTGCGAAAGAGCAAGAAGTGAGATATTTTTTCAAAAAAATGCAAAAATTTTTGACAAAAGCACAGGACATTTTCTACTTACAAAAGCAAATTGTAACTTTTTAAAACCCGCTAAACTTGGAGATCTTATAGAAGTAAAAACATTTATCACAAAGCTTAAAAAAGCTTCAGTTTATATAAAACAAGAGATTTACAAAGAAAACACCAAACTTTTTGAGGCTGAATTTACCCTAGCTTTTTTAAAAAATGAAAAAGTAGCCCCTATAGATGAGGCTATAGCTAAGATTTTTACTGATTTTGCAAAGGAGTAAAACCTAAGCCTTGCGAGCGAATGATTTTAACCTTATAGTCAAATTGATTATCATTTAAACTCTCATCGAAAATTCTTTGAGAGTCTTTATCTAAAAACTGCGTATAAAAATAATCAAGCCCCACGCTAGTTGCATACGCTATCCAGTTGTAATTAATATTTTGCGAAAAAAGCTCATTAAGATAGCTTAGAGTTTGATCCTCATTAGAAATGGAATTTGCTAGTAAAAGTTTTTTTCTATCGTTAATTTGCGTTAAACTTAGCAAAATAGGATTATAATTAATCTGAGTTGATAATAGCACAAAAGGTTCTATATCATAAGTTCTTATTTGCGAGCTTATGAGTGCTGTTTTTATCAAAGAAGTATTTAAAATAATACTAGAATCTTGAAAACTTCTATTTTGATTTAAAATGCTTCTAAAATCAAATTTAGAACTATTAATAGTGTAAATTTTCTCGCTACCATTCCCTATGTTTAAAACATTTTCATCTAAGCGATTTGCCAAAGGTGTTCCATCTGAAAAAATGATATTTTTACCATTTGAATACTCTAAAAGTTTTTGAATTTGTTTTTGATAATCTATACTTCCAAAATATACATTTTCATTTTGCGTATCAAAATTTCTTTTGTGTGCAGTAGGAATAAAAACTTTTACATTAGAATCAAGGCTTTCTTTTAATAAATTTTTCACACCTTTATCTGTAAAACCAGCGATGATGTAATTAAATTTTTCTTCTTGAGCTTGTTTAAAAGCTTTAGTTATCTTGTTCTCATCTTCTGTGCCTATTAAAAACACCTTTACTTTTATTTGCGCTCTTTGTCTTAATAAATACGCTATGCTTGAATTTATAATAGTATTAGAATAACTTTTAATCGTTTGCTCAGGTATAATAATAGCTAATTTTACACTAGCATTTTTTTGAATTCTTTTTTCAAAATCTATGATGGAATTTAAAAGTTTAGTATAGATATTAACCAAGAGTTCATTTGCATTATCATTGTTAAATCTTGATAAGAAATTAAAATAAAGTCCTGTTTCTAGCAAAGTAAATAAACAATCATTATCACAATTTTGAAATTCTAAATTAGGATAAAAAGACTCACTAGGTTCTATGGGCGATGGCTTTTGTTCTTTTGCAAAAACACTTAAAGTTAAAACAAAACTCATCATCAAACAAACTAAACTTTTTCTCATAAATAACCTTTTATTTTTTTAATATCATCTATAAATTCAGTATAAAAGCTAGGATTTTTACTCAAAAAATTCAAATCATAACTTGGCAAAAGCAAAGCATTATTAAAACGCATACATTGCCCTTTGTATTTTTGAAAGTTCTCAAAACCCAAACTTACAAAAGCTTCTTGACCAAGACATAAAATAATCTTTGCTTTTACAAAATCAAGCTCGTTATAAAAATACGGCAAGCATAATTTTAGTGCTTGATCATCTATTTTAAAATTACTAAAACATTTAAACATATAAGAAAAATATATCTCATCTTCTTTTAAATTTAAAAGCTCTTTGCATAATCTTAAAAACTCTTGTTTGTTTTTAGAAGCAAAAAACTTTCCACTTTCGTTTTCTTCTTTATCAATAAAAGCTTGATAAATCAGAATTTTAGCATTTTTGGCTTCTTTTTCTATTAAACTATACTTTCTTAATTTAGAAAAATGACAAAGATTGCAAGTTTTTACTCTTTCGTTTAATTCTTTAAAACTTAAGTTAAAATGTCTAATTTGCTTTTGTTCATCAAAGTATTCATAACCAAAAGCTTTTAGATAATACAAACTGCGTTTATTCATCACATCAATGCTTCTAAATTTTCACCCTCTAAACGATAAGTTCTCCACTCACTCATATGTCTTGCATTTAACTTGGTATAAAATTCAATCCCCAAATCATTATCATTTAAACAAACCCACTCTAAGCGTTTAAGATTTTTTTCTTTGCAAATTTGCGCTAGATATTTAAAAACAGCTCTAGCATAACCTTTTTTTCTATATTTTGGCTGTATGTAAATATCTTCTAGGTATAATCCACCCAAACCCCAAAAAGATGAAAAAGTAAAATAATACATCACATAGCCTATTATCTCACCATCAACCTTTAGGCTCAAAGCCTTAGCATATTCATGTTTAAAAAATGATTCTTCAAGTTCTTTGCTTGTGCATTTTACATCTTCAAGCATATTTTCATGAATAGCAAGTTCTTTGAGTAATTCTAAAATTTTTTCCAAATCTTCTTTTTTACTCTCACAAATTTCAAAAGCCATTATTTTTCCTTAGTTTACAAAATAAAATCAAAATTTAGCAAAAAGTTTTAAAATAACTCTTAATTAAAAGCAGATTTAAGTAAGATTTTGCTAACATACTCGCTTATTATTTTGTTTTTTATTTTAAGTTAAGGAAAAAATATGAAAAGAACATATCAACCACATAAAACTCCTAAAAAAAGAACTCACGGCTTTCGTGTACGTATGAAGAGCAAAAATGGTCGCAAAGTGATCAATGCTAGACGTGCTAAAGGTAGAAAAAGATTAGCGGTATAAAAGATTTTCTAAGTATTAACGACTTAGGAGAGTTTGCAGCAATTTATAAAGAAGGTAAAAAATGGCATTGCGAAGGCATGATCATCTTTTACTCTTTAAGCGAAGAAAAAAAATTCGCCGTTGTTGCTAGCAAAAAAGTTGGAAAAGCTGTTATAAGAAATAGAGCCAAAAGGCTCTTAAGATCAGCTTTTTTTCAGGTTAAAAATCAAGTTGAAAACGGAAAATACATACTTGTAGCCAAAACGAGTATCACTGAAATTCCTTTTTTAAAATTAGAAAAAAACTTGAAATGGGGTTTGAAAAAAATAGGATGCATAAAATAGTTTGTCTAAAATTTATCAGATTTTATCAACTCTTTATCAGTCCTTTTAAACCACAATGCTGTAGGTATTACCCAAGTTGCTCTGAATATGCCTTATGGCAATTTAAAAAAAATAATATTTTTAAAGCATTTGGTGCAGTTTTTTTAAGAATTTTAAAATGCAATCCGTTTTTTAAAGGTGGTATTGATTATCCTAAAATACGCAAGAATAATCTAAACTCAGGTATATGTTTTAAACCTAGTTTTAATGCTTTAAAACAACTCAATTATCTTTATATCCCTTGCAACGATAATCAATTTTTTTTAATTAAGATTATATTTCCAAAGGACAATCCGTGTCAGAAAATTTATCTCAACAAAAACGCATATTAATTGCTGTTGTATTATCATTTTTATTTTTTGTAGTTTATGATTATTTTTTTATACCCAAAGCTCCACAAACTGAGCAAAATATCACTCAAATAGAACAAAACAACTCAGCTCCACAAAGCACTACGAGCACTAACTCTCAAGCTCCAAAAACAGAACTTAGCGTTAATCAAAAAGAAGAAATAGCAGTTGTTAAAAGTGAACATTTTGAAGCACATATTGACTCTTTAGGTAGGATAGCTAAATTTTATCTAAGTGATGAAAAATACAAAGATGAAAATGGCAAAAGTATTAATCTAGTAGATACTTCTTTATCACCTTTACCATTAGAAATAAGATTTAGTGATGCAAAAATCAATCAAGAGGCATTTAATACACCATATACCACAAGTCAAAAAACTATCAATGTCAGTGATGAAAACACAACCTTGATCCTTACTCAAAATTTAAATGATTTAGTAGTAACTAAAAAAATCACTTTCCATAAATATGGAAACTATGATTTAGAGGTTAATCTAAGCAAAGACGCAGCTTATTTTATCACACCAGGTTATCGTCCAAATATAGCAGTTGATAGCTATACAGTACATGGGGTTTTGATCTTAGATAAAGATGATAAAATCACAATGTTAGAAGATGGCGATGTAGAAAATGATGAAAGTTTTTCTAATGTAACCCTTATGGCGGCTTCAGATCGCTATTATAGTGCTTTCTTTTATAATTTTGAAAAACCACTCAATGCTGTAGTTACTAAAGATAATCACGAAAATTCTATCGTTTTTGCAAGTGCGACAAATACTTTTAAGGCAAGCGGTTATGTTGGCTCAAAAGAGCATGAAATTTTAAGAAGCATTCATGCGGATTTAGATGATGTTGTGGAATATGGTTGGTTTACTTTTATAGCTAAGCCTATGTTTGAATTTTTAAATTTCTTACATGGCTACATGGGCAACTGGGGTTGGGCTATTGTAGTGATGACTTTAATTGTGCGTATTATTCTTTTCCCACTTACTTACAAATCAATGATTTCTATGAATAAACTCAAAGATTTAGCACCTAAAATGAAAGAAATCAGAGAACGTTATAAAGGCGATCCGCAAAAGATGAATTTGCACATGATGGAACTTTATAAAAAACATGGTGCAAATCCTATGAGCGGATGTTTGCCTATACTTATTCAAATTCCAATTTTCTTTGCAATTTATAGAGTTTTACTAAATGCTATAGAGCTAAAAGCTGCACCATGGGCTTTTTGGATTACAGATTTATCTGTGATGGATCCATGGTTTATCTTACCTATATTTATGGGTCTAACTATGTTTATCCAACAACTTATCACACCAATGGCTATACAAGATCCTATGCAAGAAAAGATTATGAAATTTTTACCATTAATTTTCACTTTCTTCTTCTTAACCTTCCCAGCAGGTTTAACTTTATATTGGTGTGTAAATAATATATGCTCACTTATTCAACAAGTGATTGTAAATAAACTTTTCAAAAACCACAAAAAAGAGGAAATAGCTAAACATGAACATAGAAGCTAAAGACTTACAAACTGCACTCATAGAAGCCTCAAAACAACTTGAGTGCTCTGTGATTGATCTAGAATATGAAGTTATTCAACATGCTAAAGCAGGATTTTTTGGTTTGTTTAGAAAAAATGCTATTATTTGTATTAAAGGACACAAAAAAACCAAAAAACCTCATCAAGAAAAAGCTAAAAAAAATCAAAACGAGAATTTTAGCAAACATTCACAAAAAAATCTTGAAAAAAATGAACACTACAAAGAACACAGAGAAAGTTTTCAAAAACCACTTGAAGCCAATGCTCCAACTAAAGAACATTATAAAGTAAAAAATGATGCTATTTTTGATTCATTTCATAAAGAATCACCAGAAGAAAAAAATATCGCTTCTTATATTGATGAGATAAAAATTTCACTAGAAAATTTACTGGCAACTTTTGATTTTGATATCAAGGTTGTACAAGTTAGTGTTTGGGACGAAAATTGTGTATTGATAAAACTTGATGGAGAAGATGCAGCTTTACTTATAGGCAAAGAAGCCCATAGATATAAGGCTTTTTCATATTTACTTTATAACTGGCTTAGCGCTAAATATAAAATTCAGCCAAGACTAGAAATCGCTCAATTTTTAGAAAATCAAACCCAAGCTATAGAAAATTATTTAAAAATTCTTATAGAAAAAGTAGAGAGTACAGGAAGAGTCCAAACAAAGCCTTTAGATGGAATTTGGCTAAAACTTGCATTAGAAAAATTAAGAGAACGTTTTCCTGATAAATATGTAGCTATTAAACAAAATGACGATCAAAGATACATCGTTGTAAATGATTTTTTGAAGAAAAATGAATGAATGACACTATAGCTGCTATAGCCACAGCCCATGGAGTGGGCTCTATAAGTATCATTAGAGTAAGTGGGGAGAAAGCTTTAGAGCTTGCATTGAAAATTACCCACAAAAAAGAATTAACGCCCCGCTATGCACACTTGTGCAAACTTTATAAAAACAACAATGACTTCTTAGATGAAGCTTTAGTGATTTATTTTAAAGCACCCTACTCTTTTACAGGAGAAGATATAGTAGAATTTCAACTTCATGGGGGTTTTTCTTTGAGTGAAATTTTACTTGATGAGCTTATTTTAGCAGGAGCGCGTCTTGCTAGCCCTGGAGAATTTAGCAAAAGAGCTTGTTTAAATGGCAAAATGGATCTTTTAAAAGCTTTAAGTATACAAGATGTCATCATGTCAAAATCAACAAGTGCTGCAAATATCATAGCAAAAAACATTAAAGGTGATTTAAGCAAATTTTTAAATACCATTAGAATGGATCTTGTTCAAACCCTTGCTTTTGTAGAAACTAGTATTGATTATGCAGATGATGACTTACCACAAGATTTACTTGATCAAATCATTACCATGTGTGAAAAAAATTCAAAACTTTTACGCGATATAGTAGATATTTCTTTAAGTAAAAAAGGACTTATAGAAGGCTTTAAAGTTGCTATTATCGGTAAGCCAAATGCAGGAAAAAGCTCATTATTAAATTCACTTTTAGCTTTTGATAGAGCTATTGTTTCTAATATTGCAGGTACTACAAGAGATCGTATCGAGGAAAGCTTGAAAATAGGCTCACATTTAATCAAAATCATCGACACAGCAGGTATAAGAAATGCAGATGATGAGATAGAAAAAATCGGGGTTAATTTAAGTTATGAAAGCATTAAAGAAGCAGATATTATCATAGCTGTTTTTGATGGATCTAAAGAATTTGAAGAAGAAGATGAGCGTATTTTACAAGCTTTAAAAAATTGTGATAAAAAAATCATTTATGTTTTAAACAAAAGCGATCTGACTACCAAATTTAAACATGAAATTAGTACTTCTTGTATACGCATTTGCGCTCAAGAAAACACCCAAGCCATTAAGGAAAATTTAAATGAATACTTAAATACTTTAGATGGCGATGGAATGCTAATTAGCAATACCTTAATACTCAATGCTTGCAAGAATGCTAGCGAAGCTATTTTGCGCGCAAGGGATTTATTAAAAGAAAGTTCTTTAGAACTTTTTGCTTTTGAACTAAATTTAGCCATAGGAGAGATAGCCCAATTTACAAAAGATTTTGAAAGAGATGAAATTTTAGATGCTATGTTTAGTAATTTTTGTTTAGGTAAATAAAAAGGAGAGAAAATGGATAAAGAAATTATAAAACAACACAAAATTAGTGACGAAGAATATCAAGAAATTTTAAATATACTAGGCAGAGAGCCTAATTTACTAGAGCTTGGAGTAATTTCTGCTATGTGGAGCGAGCATTGCTCATATAAATCAAGCAAAAAATACCTTAATGGCTTTCCAACCAAGGCTCCTTGGGTAATCCAAGGTCCTGGTGAAAACGCTGGGGTGATAGATATAGGCAAAGGAATGGCAGCTGTATTTAAAGTAGAAAGTCACAATCACCCAAGCTTTATAGAGCCATTTGCAGGTGCAGCAACAGGTGTGGGCGGAATTTTACGTGATGTTTTTACCATGGGTGCAAGAGTTGTTGCAGGTATGAATTCTTTAAAATTTGGCAACATCCACGATGAAAAAATAGGCAAACATCAAAAATATTTAGTTAAAGGTGTAGTAAGTGGAATTTCACACTATGGTAATTGCATGGGTGTGCCTACTATTGGTGGAGAATGTGCTTTTGATGAATGTTTTAATGGAAATATCTTAGTTAATGCTTTTGCGCTTGGAACTTGCAAAATCGAAGATATTTTTTATGCAAAAGCTGAAGGTATAGGCAATCCTGTAATTTATGTGGGTTCAAAAACTGGTCGCGACGGGCTTGGCGGAGCTGTAATGGCAAGTGATAGCTTTAATGAATCTAGTAAAAGCTTAAGACCAACCGTGCAAATTGGCGATCCATTTGCTGAAAAATTGTTAATGGAAGCTTGTTTGGAACTTTTCAAAACTGATTATATAGTTGGAATTCAAGATATGGGTGCAGCAGGACTTACTTCAAGCTCTTTTGAAATGGCAGGACGCAGTGGTAGCGGTATGAAACTTTATCTTGATAAAACTCCTATGAGAGAAGAAGGTATGACTCCTTATGAGTTAATGCTAAGTGAATCTCAAGAGAGAATGCTAATTTGTGCCAAAAAAGGCTATGAAGAAAAAGTTATAGAAATTTTTAATAAATGGGGGCTTGATGCAGCTATTATAGGCGAAGTTACCAATACTGGCAAAATGGAACTATTTTGGCATGATGAATTAGTTGGCTTAATCCCTATTGAACCACTAAGTGAAAAAGCACCTATACTTGATAGACCTGTGGCTAAACCAAAATACTTAGATGAGATAAAAAACTATCAATTTAAGCTCAACATTCCTACCCAAGAAGCATTTGAAAAACTCCTTGCAGATGAAAATGTTAGCAATAAAGCTTATATTTATGAGCAATTTGACTCAAGCGTACAAACCAATACTTTAAAAAGCAATGGAGCTCTAGGAGCCAATAGCATTAGAATCAAAGAAAACAACTGCTTACTTTCTATGGCCATTGAGTGTAACTCAAGATTAAACTATGTAAATCCAAAAATCGGCGCAGCAGCAGCTGTTGCAAGTGCAGGAAGGAAAATAGCATGCTCAGGAGCTAGACCTTTAGCAATTAGCGATTGTTTAAATTATGGTAACCCACAAAACCCTGAAGTAATGTGGCAATTTGCCCAAGGTTGTGAAGGTATTAAACTCGCTTGTAAAGAACTCAATACACCTGTAGTAAGCGGAAATGTTTCTTTATATAATGAAACCGATGGAGTAAGTATTTTTCCAAGTCCAACCATAGCTTGCGTTGGGGTAAATGAAAAAGCAGAAAATGTTTTAAAATCATATTTTAGCAAAGATACTAGCGCTATTTATCTACTTGGAGAAAGCAAAGGTAGTTTTGGTGGATCTTTAATTGCTAAAGCACTAGATCAAAAAGTAGCAGGAGAGCTTGAAGATATAGATTTTAACGCAGAATTAAAACTATGGGATTTCCTATTAAAAGCAAACGAAGCAAAATTACTTGATTGTGCTAATAGCATAGGTATAGGTGGTCTTGCTATTACCTTAGCTAAAATGAGCGCAAAGGCAAATTTAGGTATTGAAATAAAAACTAATTTTGAAGATAAGAGTTTTATTTTCGAAGAAAGTCCAACAAGAGTTATAGTTGGTGTTAAAAATGAAGAAAAATTTATCAAATTTGCAAATGAAATAGGAGTTAAATTTACAAAACTTGGAAATTTAAATGAAAAAGATTTCATTTTAGATGATATTAAGATATCTTTAGCAAAACTACAAACAATTTATTTTGATAAATTTAATGAGTATTTAGGATAAAAATGCTTTTTGTTTTACTCGTATTGGCAATTTTGGCATTTTATTGGTATTATAAAACATGGGGTAAAGATGATCTTTTAGGCTCTTTAAAAAAAGGAGCTAAAAGTTTCTCTCAAGGTTTTAAACAAGGCTATCACGAAGAAAGAATTGATGGATTTAAAAGAAGATTAAACTACTATGTTATAGCACTTTTAGCAAAAATAGCAAAAAGTGATGGCAGAGTTAGTGAAAATGAAGCTAATATGATCTCACAAATTCTTGATTACAATGCTAAAGATTCAAGAGAAAGAGAATTTTTAAAACAAAGTTTTAATGAACACAAAAACACCTTAAATGACACCTATGAAGTAGCCAAAGAACTCATCAAGGAAGTACCTTTACCTCAACAAGAAAGAATTAATATATTAAATGTTTTGGTCGCAATGGCCTTGATTGATGGAGAACTTAACAGCACTAAAAAAGATGCATTAAAAGCCATTGTCAAAGCATTTAATCTTGATGTAAATATACTTGAGAGACTTCTAAATTCTATGCAAACTCAAAAGGTGGGTATGAATTTGCAAAAAGCATGTGAGGTCTTAGGTGTAAGCGAAAATGTAAATTTACAAGAGCTTAAAAAACGCTATAGAGAACTTGCTAAAAAATATCATCCTGATATTTTAAACGCAAACAACAGCGATGAAGCAAAAATAAAAGAAGGTGTAAAAAAATTTCAAGAAGTTAATGAATCTTATGAATTTTTAAAACAATACATAGAAAGGAAAAATCAATGAAAGCACTAATTAGTGTCAGTGATAAAGAAGGAGTAGTAGAATTTGCTAGTGAGCTTGCAAAATTAGGTTTTGAGCTTTTATCTACTGGAGGCACTTATAAGCTTTTAAAAGAAAACAACCTGCAAGTACAAGAAGTTAGTGATTTTACTCAAAGTCCTGAAATGTTTGAAGGACGTGTAAAAACCTTGCACCCAAAAATTCATGGTGGAATTTTATACAAAAGAGAAGATGAAAGCCACCAAAAGCAAGCTAAAGAGTATAATATAGAAAACATAGACTTACTTTGTGTGAATTTATATCCTTTCAAAAAAACTACAATTTTAACCCAAGATTTTGATGAGATTGTAGAAAATATCGACATTGGTGGTCCTGCTATGATACGCAGTGGCGCAAAAAACTTTAAAAATGTCATTGTAGTTTGTGATATTTTAGATTATGATAAAATCATACAAGCTTTAAAAGATAATACTTTAGATCTTGATTTTAGAAGAGCTTTGATGATCAAAGCTTATGAGCATACAGCAAATTATGATGCTTATATAGCAAATTATATGAACGAGCGTTTTAATGGTGGTTTTGGAGCAAGTAAATTTATTGTAGGTCAAAAAGTGTTTGACACAAGATATGGAGAAAATCCTCACCAAAAAGGTGCTTTATATGAATTTGATGATTTTTTCACACACAATTTTACAACCTTAAAAGGCGAGGCAAGTTTTAACAATCTAACCGATATTAACGCAGCTTTAAATTTAGCAAGTGCTTTTGATAAAGCTCCAGCAGTAGCCATTGTAAAACATGCAAATGCTTGTGGTTTTGCTATAAAAGAAAACTTACTCCAAAGCTATATCCATGCGCTTAAATGCGATACCTTGAGTGCTTATGGAGGAGTTGTAGCTATCAATGGAACCTTAGACAAAGAATTAGCGCAAAAAATCAATGAAATTTATATAGAAGTAATCATTGCAGCAAATGTAGATGATAATGCTTTGGAAGTTTTTAAAGATAAAAAACGTATTAAAATCTTTACACAAAAAGCGCCATTTTTAACTAGAGCTTATGATAAATATGATTTTAAACATATAGATGGTGGTTTTGTATATCAAGATAGCGATGAAGTTAAAGAAGATGAATTAAAAAATGCAGTATTAAAAAGCGAAAGAAAAGCTAATGAACAAGAATTAAAAGATCTTGAAATAGCTATGAAAATTGCTGCATTTACCAAATCAAATAACGTAGTTTATGTAAAAAATGGAGCTATGGTAGCCATTGGTATGGGTATGACAAGTCGTATCGATGCAGCTAAAGCAGCTATTAATAAAGCTAAGGAAATGGGGCTTGATTTAAATGGTTGTGTTTTAGCAAGCGAGGCTTTCTTTCCATTTAGAGATAGCATAGATGAGGCTAGTAAAATAGGTGTAAAGGCCATTATCGAACCAGGTGGAAGCATAAGAGATGAGGATATCATCCAAGCTGCCAATGAATATGGTATTGCACTATATTTTAGCGGTGTAAGACACTTTTTACATTAATACAAGGAGCTTCAAATGTTTAAAAGCATAGGTGCGAAGATATCTTTGGCAATGATTTCTACATTGCTAATTAGTTTTATTATCATGCAAATTATCTTACAAAAAGATTCTCAGCAAACGACAGATAGAATCAGCCGTGCACATTTGGATACCTTAAGTACTTCTGTTTTTCAAACATTAAGAATGGCAATGAATTTAGGTGACCCTGCTATTATAGAACAAGCTATAAAAGATGCTGGAGAAATTGAAGGCATAAAAGATATTAAAATTTATCCTTCAAAGGGCACAATTGAACTTTTTGAAATGCAAAAATATACAAAAAGTGATGAAAGTATCATCAACGAACAATTTAACAAGCCGCAAATACAAGCTGTTGAAATCAATAACAATCAAGGACATTATCTAAGACTTATACGCCCATTAATCGCTAATGAAAGTTGCTTAGCTTGTCATGCTAATGCTAAAGAAGGTGATGTTTTGGGTGTTATGGATATGTATAATGATTTAAAACATGTAGATGATGATTTGGCAAGCTCAGCTAGAACTTATATTATAATCTTTAGCATAGCTTTACTTTTTACTGTTTTTGCTGTGCTTTATATTTTAAAAATAGTTGTGGGTAATCCTGTTTTAGATCTTTTAAAACACGCTAAAGAATTAGCTAGCGGCGATGGAGATTTACGCGCAAGAATCAACATAAAAAGCACTGATGAAATAGGCAAAGCTTGCACCTACATCAACCAATTTATTGAAAAAATTCAAAATGCAGTGATTTCTACTAATGAAAATTCTCAAATGGTAGATAAACAATCTAAGCTTTTAAATACCAATGCACTTGATCTAGCAAATAGAACAAAAGAAGGTCACACAAAAACTGATGAATCTTATCATTTAAGTGAGCAAATTCATACAGAGTTGCAAGATCTTGCTGAGCTTTCAAACAATGCAAATAAAGCCAATACAAAATCTTTTGAAGTTTTAAACACCATGCTTGATTCATTAAATCAGGTAGTAGATAAAGTAAGAGTTGTTGCAGAAAATGAAGATGTTTTATCTCAAAAAGTTGAAGTTATGGAAAAACAAGCAGAAGAGATCAAAAAGGCTTCTGATATGATGGGAGAAATTGCTGATAAAACCAATCTTTTATCATTAAACGCAGGTATTGAAGCTGCACGTGCTGGAGAATTTGGTCGTGGTTTTTCAGTTATCGCTGAAGATGTAAGAAATCTTGCTCAAAGCTCAGAAGAATTTTTAAAAAATATTGCTATTGTCACCAAGCAATTAGTAGATAGTATTAATGAAGTTTCTAAAGAATTAAAACACAATGCTAAAGAAATTAATTCTTTAAACCAAGATGCAAAAGATCTTGTAGAAGGGACCAATGAAGTAAAAGTTTGCAATGAAAACGCAAGAGACTTAGCAAATGCTTGTATGCAAAAAATCTCAAGCACACAAGAAACTTTACAATCTTTACTTGATAAAATGCAAGAAACGGTAAAATTAAGCGATAAAAATGAAGAAATTTCAAAAATTTTGCTTGATGTTGCTCATGAGTTAAATGTAGTTTGTCAAAATTTAGAAGATGAATTAAAACATTTTCATGTATAAGGAGAATAAAAATGAGAAAAATAATCACATTAAGCATAGCAAGTTTAGCTGTTTTTAGTGGCTGTTCTGTGGCAAATTTAAGTGTTGATGATTTACAAAATAAAGAATTTACCATAAGTTCTTATGAAGCAAATGGAAAAAGCTACGAACTTCCTCAAAATACAAAAACAAGTATTAGTTTTGACAATAAAGACAAAAGGCTTTTTGGAACAGCAGGATGTAATAGATTTTTTGGAAATTATAAAGATCAAGGAAGCAGCATAAAAATAGAAGACAATCTTGCTTCAACAAAAATGCTTTGTGATCAAGAATCTATGAAATTTGAAGACAATTTCCTAAGATACTTTAATGGAGAATTTAAAATCATTAACGATGATGATGGAATTGTTTTAGAAAATAAAAAAATGAAAGTTTATTTAAAATAAGCCTTAAGGCTTATTTTAAATGCTCTAATATATCCTCGCAAACCTTTCTAGGTTCTTTTGCTTTATAAATAGGTCTTCCAACCACAATAAAATCTGACAAATTATCCTTAGCACACTCTATATCAGCTACTCTTTTTTGATCATCTGAATTTTCTTTAAACGGACGAATTCCAGGCGTTAATGTAATAAATTTTGTACTTGTATTTTCTTTTATCAGCAAGCTTTCATATACTGAGCAAACCATACCATCAAGACCACTTTCATAACTAATTTTAGAAAAATCTTTAACAGCTTGTTTAATATCTTGTTTATACACACTAAAAAATTCTTGCTCATCAAAGCTAGTTAAAGCAGATACGGCAAGCACTAAAGGTCTTTTGCTTAAAGCATTTAAGCGCTCCATAATCATACACATAGCACTTTTACCTGCACTTGCATGGATATTAAACATATCTACATCAAGCTTAGCAAGTTCTTCACAAGCATCTGCCATAGTATTTGGTATATCATAAAGCTTTAAATCTAAAAAGATTTTAAAATTATCCACTTTTTTAATCGCTTCTAAAAGCTTTACTCCATCTCTTAAATACGATCTAAGCCCTATTTTAACCCAAAGATCTAAACCTTTTAATTCCTTGGCTAAATTTATACACTCATCATAGCTTGCCACATCAAAAGCCACACAAAGTTTCATTGCTTTTCCTTGTTGATTTTATCCAACACCCCGTTGATAAATTTAGGAGCATTATCTCCTGCCATTTCTTTTGCAAGCTCTATGGCTTCATTAATAATAATCGCTTTTTGTGTAGAAGTAAATAAAATCTCATAAGCACCCAAACGCAAAATAGCCTTTTCTATACTAGCTACTCCATCTAACTTATGCTCTTTTAAACACTCATTAATTTTCTCATCAAGCAAAGTAAGTTGCTCATTAATACCATTATATAAATCTAGAGTGAATTTTCTTTGGTCATTGCGAATTTTTTTCTCATCTAAAAATTCATTAATAAAATCTTTATTTTCTTGGTTTAGCTGTGCTGCATAAAGCAAAGAAACAATACTTTGTCTTACTTGGTGTCTAGTAGCCATTTTAAGCCTTAATTTTTTGGATTAAATTAAGCATTTCAACCACAGTAAGCATAGCTTCAAAACCTTTATTACCTGCTTTACTACCTGCTCTTTCTATGGCTTGCTCTAAAGTATCAGTTGTTAAAACTCCAAAGCTTACAGGCACATTAGCTCCAAGCCCCACACTCGCTATACCTTTAGTAGTTTCAGCTGCTACATAATCAAAATGTGGCGTACTTCCACGAATTACCGCTCCAACACAACAAATTCCATCAAATTTTTTACTCTCACAAGCTTGTTTTAATGCAAAAGGAATTTCAAAAGCACCTGGCACTAAAATAAGACTTAAGTTCTCTTCCTTACCCCCATGTCTTAAAAAAGCATCTTTAGCACCTTCAACTAAACGATCTGTGATAATATGATTAAATCTTGCATTAATAATTGCAATTTTCTCATCACCTTTTAAACTTAAATTTCCCTCTATTATCTTCATATTTTTCCTTTTTTAAATGATTTCTTGAATTTTTAAAAGTGTATTTACGCAGTTTTTAAGTCTTGAAAGATCAAGCATATTTGGTCCATCACATAAAGCCTTACAAGGATCAATGTGTGTTTCAAAGAAAAATCCATCTACACCCACACTAGCAGCAGCTCTTGCTAAAGGCTCTACAAATTCACTTTTGCCTCCACTACTTCCACCATTTGCTCCTGGCATTTGCACACTATGAGTAGCATCAAAAACAACCGGAGCATATTTTCTCATGATAACCAAACTTCTCATATCTACAACTAAATTTCCATAACCAAAACTCGAACCTCTCTCAGCTACAAAAACCCCATTTTCTTTGGCTATTTCAAAACCTTCTTCGCTAATGCCTCTAGTTTGTAAAATTTTAGCTACGCTGTATTTAATGTCTTCAGGGTTTAAAAATTGCCCCTTTTTTACATTTACCTTAGCTTTTGTTTTAGCAGCAGCCACCAATAAATCAGTTTGCCTGCATAAAAAGGCTGGAATTTGTAAAACATCTACAACCTCAGCCGCAATACTTGCTTGAGAACTCTCATGAATATCAGTTAAAATTTGCATGCCAAATTTATCTTTAACTTTTTGCAAAATTTCCAAGCCTTTTTCAATGCCTGGCCCTCTAAAACTATTAATACTAGTTCTGTTTGCTTTATCAAAACTTGATTTAAAATAAAAATCAATTCTATCATCTTTTAAAAAGCATTCAAGCTCTTGTGCAACCTTAAAAACAAGCTCTTCATTTTCTATCACACAAGGCCCTGCTATTAGTATCATTTTTTTCATCATTTTTTCCTTGTTTTTTTATTATTTTACTTTATTTTTACTATTTTCTTCAAGAGGAAAAACAAAATTTAAAATAATAGCTGTAATCCCACCTGCTGCAATCCCTGAAGAAAATAAAGTTTTAAACCACATTGGCATAAATTCTAAAATATCAGGATTATTAGAAACTCCAAGTCCTATACCCAAACTCATAGCTATGATGATAATAGAACGACGGTTTAAATTTTCTTTAGAGATAATCCTAACCCCCGTTGCAGCTATAGTACCAAACATCACTAAAGTTGCCCCACCTAAAATAGGCTCTGGAATTTGCAAAGTAATATCAGCCACAATAGGAAATAAACCCAAAATCATCAACATAAAAGCTACAATAAACCCTACATAGCGACTTGCAACACCTGTTAAAGCTATGACGCCATTATTTTGCCCAAAACATGAGTTTGGAAAAGTATTAAAAAAGGCTGAAACAAAGGAATTAAAACCATTTGCCAAAACTCCACCTTTTAATCTTTTTGCATAAAGTTCACCTTTAACTGGCTGATTAGAAACTTCGCTAGTAGCACTAATATCACCAATAGTTTCTAAAGAAGTTACCATAAAAACTAAAATCAAAGGTAAAATGAGATTATAATCAATACTCAAACCATAATGCAAAGGATCAGGCAAAAACATTAAAGGTAAATTTTCATTAAAATTAAAGCTAAAATTTTCAAAAGTCATAGCCACTAAAAGCCCTATTATCATAGCTATAAATAAAGAAGAAATTCTTATATAGGCATTGTTAAAACGATTTAATATAATAATACTTAAAATCACAACTCCGGCTAATAATAAATTTTGCAAAGAACCAAACTCACCACTTGCCTTAGCCGCAAATCCACCTCCTGCACTCACAAGACCAACATTAATCAAACTAAGACCTATAATCATCACTACTATACCTGAAACCAAAGGCGAAATCACTCTTCTAATAAAAGGTAAAATTTGAGAAATAATCATTTCAGTGGTAGAACAAAGCATTAAAGTGCCAAAAATAGCCCCAAGCATTGCTTCTTGTGATAAACCATTATTTTTTAAAACAAGCCCACCTAGTATAATAGGCGCAACAAAGTTAAAACTAGTCCCTTGAATAGATAAAAGTCCACTCCCTATAGGACCCCAAGTTTTAATCTGTAAAAGCGAAGCAACACCTGAAGCAAAAAGTGACATGCATATAATTCTAGCTGTATTAGTATCATCTATTCCAAGACCCTTACAAATTAATAAAGCAGGTGTAATCACAGCCACAAACATAGCCATTAAATGCACCAAAGCAGCAAAAAAAGCTTTAGCAAAAGGCGGTTTATCTTCTAAACCATAAATTAAATCTGTTTTATTTTCCATTTTTATTTCCTTTTGTTTGCTTACTAACCAAAATAATTCCTCCTATAATAATGCTAAAAATTCCTATAAAAACCATCAAACTAGGAAATTCATCTCCTAATAATATGCCCAAAAATAAAGTAAAAACTACATCTATATAACTAACCCCAGCAACAACTCCTGCCTTTTTTGCCACCCCATAAGCTTTGGTAACATGAATTTGATACATTGCTCCAAAAACACCCATTAAAATAATAAAAATCCAAGCTTTAAAACTAGGCATAACAAAAGGAGCAATTAAAAAATCAAGTTCTTTTATTTCATAAAAAGAACCTATAATCATAGACATTAAAGGCATTAAAGTACCAATTAAAACGAAAGATAAAGCTATAAAAGGTGCTGGATATGATTTTCTAAGCTCTCTTACGCTAGTTAGCGCCAAGGCTGCACAAAAACCACTTAAAATTCCCAAAATGCTATTTTTTAAATCAAAACCTGAGTGCATAGTACTATCTGCAAAAGGCTGACAAATTAACAATACTCCTATAAAAGCAATCAAAATCCCAAAACAAGCTTTTAATCCCAAGCTTTCTTTAAAAAATAAAAAAGCAATTAAAGCTATAAAAATCGGTGCTGTTTTTTGAAAAGCAAAAGCTCCACCTAAAGAAATATTAGAAACATTATAAAAGAAAAGATATAAGGCAATCGTTCCTATAACACCTCTAAAAATAAGCAAACCCAAACGACCGCCGCTTTTATGAAAATTTAATTTTGAAAGCGCATAAAGCATAAAAGCTGTGCCTATGATATTTCTAAAAAACATAATTTCAATCGATGATAATTCTTCACTAAGAATTTTTGCACAAGCACCTACAAGTGCAAATTCTATGGAAGCAATAATCATAAAATATATACCTAAATTTTTTTTAACTATTCTTAACATATAAATTCCATATAAAAATTCCCGTTATTTTAGTCTTTTTTGCTTAATTTTAAGGCAATTTTTATATAATCACAAATAAAAATTTAAAAATGAGTATTAATGCAAAGTATTATTTTAATAGGAAAACCAAATGTTGGCAAATCAAGTCTTTTTAATAGACTTGCAAGAAAGCGCATAGCTATCACCAGTGACATAAGTGGGACTACAAGAGATACTAACAAAATAGAAGTGGAAATTGATGGTAAAAGAGCCTTATTGATAGATAGTGGTGGACTTGATGAAAGCAATGAGCTTTTTAAAAATGTCAAAGCAAATTCATTAAAAGCTGCTAAAAATAGTGATATTATCTTTTATATGGTGGATGGAAAATTTCTGCCCGATGATGAAGATAAAGCTTTTTTTTATGAAATGAAAAAACTCAACAAACCTATAGCCTTAGTAATTAACAAGGTGGATAATAAAAAGGATGAAGAAAGATCTTGGGAATTTTCTAATTTTGGCGTAAAAGAAGTTTTTAATATCTCTGTTACACATAATATAGGCATTGATGAGCTTTGCATGTGGGCTGGCAAGTTTTTAAATGAAAGTTTTTTAAATGCAGATGAAGAAGAAGACTTTGAAAGCTATTTAGAAAATTTTGATGAAAATAGCGGAGATTTTAAGCTAAAAACTATCAATGAAAACCATATTAAAGTAGGAATTATAGGTAGGGTAAATGTAGGAAAATCAAGTCTTTTAAATGCTTTAGTTAAAGAAGAGCGTAGCGTGGTAAGCGATATAGCAGGCACTACGATTGATCCTGTTAATGAAAGCATTATGCATAAAGATAAAATCATTGAGTTTGTAGATACTGCAGGGATTAGAAAACGTGGGAAAATACAAGGCTTGGAACGTTATGCGCTAAATAGAACTGAATATGCCCTAGCTAATGCTCAAATTGCACTTTTAGTGCTTGATGCAGCCGAAGGCTTTAACGAACTTGATGAGCGTATTGCAGGACTTGCTGCCAAGCATTGTCTAGGTGTGATTATCGTGCTTAATAAATGGGATAAAAGCGAGCTTGATTTTGATAAAACTTTAAAAGAATTAAAACTAGATCGTTTTAAATTTCTAGCTTATGCACCCGTTGTAAGCGTATCAGCTTTAAGCGGAAAAAGAGTGCATGTACTTTTAGATAAAATTTTAGAAGTTTTTGCCAATTTTACACAAAAAATTCCAACTGCAAAATTAAATGCCTTGGTAGAAGAAGCCACAAGAGCCCACCCGCTACCACATGATTATGGTAAATTAGTAAAAATTTATTATGCGGTTCAATATGACTTAGCACCTCCAAAAATAGCTCTAATCATGAACAGACCAAAAGCTTTGCATTTTAGCTATAAGCGCTATTTGCAAAATCAAATTAGAAAACAATTTAATTTTGAAGGTGTTCCTTTGATTTTAGCTTCAAGAAAAAAAGGTAGCAAAGATGAGCAAGAAGGATAATCTCCTTTTTGTAGGCTTTATGGGTTGTGGTAAAACAACCATAGCAAGAGCTTATGCTAAAAAATACAATAAAATATTTTTAGATACAGATAGTTTAATCAAAGAAAAATTTAATCTTAAAATTGATGAAATTTTTAAAACATATGGTGAAAAAAAATTCCGTAAAGAAGAGAAAAAACTTGTTTCTTTTTTAACTTGTGTGCAAGATTGCTCTATTGCAAGTGGTGGTGGTTTCATAGGACAAAAAAAACTAAAAGACATTGGGACAATTATATATTTAAAAGCAAGCTTTGATTATCTTTTGCAAAGATTAAGCAAGGAAGAATTAGCCACTAGGCCTTTACTTACAAATATAAATAATGCCAAAATTCTTTTTAATCAAAGGGCAAAAAAATATGAAAAAAAAGCAGATATTATAATTAACATTGAAAACAAAAGTATTAAAGAACTTATCAAAGAGATTAAAAAAGAGGTAAAATGAGAGTTATTACAGGATTGCAACCAAGTGGAGATTTACATATAGGCAATTATTTTGGCTCAATCAAACAAATGCTAAATATGCAAGAAGAAAATCAAATGTATATGTTTATAGCAAATTACCATGCTATGACTTCAAGTTTTGATGGTGAAAAACTCAGACAAAATTCACTCAAAGCTGCAGCAGCTTTTTTGAGTTTAGGGATTGATCCGCAAAAAAGCGTGTTTTGGTTGCAAAGTGATGTAAAAGAAGTAATGGAACTTTATTGGATTCTTTCTCAATTTACCCCAATGGGACTTTTAGAAAGAGCGCATAGCTATAAAGATAAAATCGCCAAAGGTTTAAATGCCAACCATGGACTTTTTTCTTACCCTGTTTTAATGGCTGCAGATATTTTGCTTTTTAATGCTCAAGTAGTTCCTGTAGGCAAAGATCAAATTCAACACGTTGAAATAGCAAGAGACATAGCCTTAAAAGTAAATAATGAATGGGGTGAAATTTTCACTCTACCTCAAGCTAAGGTTAATGATGAAGTTGCGGTAGTACCTGGCACTGATGGAGCCAAAATGAGTAAATCTTATCAAAATACAATCGATATTTTTAATACACCAAAAGCTATTAAAAAACAAATTTCTTCCATTGTTACAGATAGTACAGCTTTAGAAGATCCAAAAGATTGGCAAAATTGCAATATATTTAAAATCGCAAAATTATTTTTAGACAAAACAGAGCAAGAGGCTTTAAAAAGTCGTTATGAAAAAGGTGGCGAAGGTTATGGGCATTTTAAAATGTATTTAAATGAAATCATTAGTGAGTATTTTGCCTCGGCTAAGGAAGAATATGAAAAATTACTAGCTAATCCTTCAAAAATTGAGGAAATTTTAGAATTTGGAGCAAGTAAAGCAAAAAAACAAGCCCAAGAAACAATGGAAAAAATTTATGCTAAAATAGGACTATAAAAGGAGTTAGAATGTTAGATTTAAAACTTTTACAAAATAATTTCGATGAAATTGCACAAAAATTAAAAGCTAAAAAAGTGGATGAAAATTTACTCAAAGAACTGAGTGATTTATTTATAAATTTAAAAAAAGAAAAAGCACTTTTAGAAGAATTTCAAGCTTTTCAAAACAAATTTAGCAAAGAACTTGCAACAGCACAAGATAAAGAAAGCTTAAAAGCACAACTAAGTCAAAATAAAGAAAAAATCAATACTCAATCAAAAATCGTTAATGAATTAGAAGAAAAACTGGAGCAAATTGCTCTAGCAGTACCAAATACCCCTGATGATTGTGTGCCTTTTGGGGAAGATGAGGATGAGAATGTAGAATTAAAAAAAGTTCTTACCCCACCTAGTTTTGATTTTGAAATTAAAGAACATCATGATTTAGGAGAAAAATTAAATTGGCTTGATTTTACAAGAGGAGTTAAAATCTCGCAAAGTCGCTTTTGTGTACTTAAAAATGAAGGAGCTTTACTAAGTAGAGCCTTAGTAAATTATATGATAGATTTTAATAGAAGTAGAGGTTTTGAGTTAGTTAATGTGCCATTTTTAGTAAATAGTGCGACCATGTATGGCACTGGACAACTTCCTAAATTTAAAGATGATATGTATAAGGTAGAAAATGATGATTTATACCTCATTTCAACTTCTGAAATTCCTGTAACCAATCTTTATTCTAATGAAATTTTAACTCAAGAAGAATTACCTTTAAAAATGACTTGCTATAGCGCTTGTTTTAGACAAGAAGCAGGAAGTGCAGGTAGAGACACAAGAGGCATTATAAGACAACATCAATTTGAAAAAGTAGAACTTGTTAGTATATGCAAGCCTGATCAAAGCGAGCTAATGTTTGAAGAAATGCTAAATTGTGCTAGTGATTTGCTAAGCTCTTTAGGTCTAGCACACAGACATTTGATGCTTTGTACTGGAGATTTAGGATTTTCAGCTGCAAAAACAGTGGATTTAGAAGTTTGGCTTCCATCTCAAAATAAATACCGTGAAATTAGCTCTGTATCTAATTGTAAAGATTTTCAAGCAAGACGTGCAAAAATTCGCTTTAAAAACGATAAAGGCAAAAACGAATTAGCGCATACACTTAATGGCTCTTCACTAGCTGTTGGAAGAACCTTGGTAGCTATTATGGAAAACTATCAAGAAAAAGATGGAAATATAAGAATTCCTGATGTGTTAAGAAAATACTTTTAAGAGAAAACATGGCCGAAGAAGTAACACTTAAAGAACAAGACAACCAAGAAAAAGCTTTCTCTGAGTTAGATGAAAATCCAGGAGTAGAAGAACAAGCTATCCCTCCTGGCATGATACCTCCTGAATTAGAGGAGGAAGAAAGCACCTTTCAAAGAGTGGAAGAAGAACCTCAAACACCACAACCTGAAGAGAAAAAAAAGCTTTTTGATAAAAAATTTATTATTTTAATTTCTGCACTTGGAGCTCTTGCTCTAATATTGCTTGTAGTTTTAATTTTACTCATAGTTTTCAAAGAAGATAAACAAGCTATTTTAAATACTCAAGTCTTAGATGATAATACTAGCTCAAGCATCACTAAAGTAAAACAATCAGCATTAGATCTTGTAGTACAAAAAGCAAATTTATTATATGAAAAAGGTGATGTAGAAAGCGCTTTAGAACTTTACAATAACATTAACATTTTCAATCAATCCTTATCTAGTTATAATCTTGGCGTAGCCCAAATGAAACAAAAAGATTATGCTAGCGCAATTGAAAATTTCAAGCAATCTTTAGAATTAGAAGAGCACAAAGTGGCTGCTGCCATAAACACTGCTGTGTGTTATTTTAATCTTGGTAATAAAGAAAAATTTAATTATTATCTTGACTTAGCAAGAGTGCATTTACCACAAGATTCCAAATCATCTTTGTATGATTATTATCTAGGTTTAATTAATTATTATCAAGGATTTTACCCTGAAGCTTTGCAAATGTTTATGCGCTCAAACAACATCAATGGTTATCAAGGTGAATCTTATTATCTTGGAGCAAAAGTTTATGCTTTATTAAAATCAGAAAAAAACGCCATTGATTTTTTACAAAAACAAGAAGATTATGAAGCAAGTTTGCCCTTAGGCTTATTATATGCAAAATCAGGAAACTATCAAAAAGCTAAAGAATATCTTGAAAAAGCCTCAAAGATAGGAGAACATGAAGCTAGAAGTAAGGTTGCTTTAGCCTTAGTTGAATTAAAAACCGGTCAATTTGAAAGTGGTGCGCAAATTTTAAAAGCTCTTTACATCAAAGATAAAGATATAGGTTCAAAATACTATAATATCAAAACAAGATTAAAAAGAAATTTTTCAAATATTGATATTGCCCAACAAAATTTTGCCAAGAGATTGATTACTGGAAAACAACAAATATATGATTTACTGTTTTACTTTTCACCATATCGTGTTTTTGATGTTAAACAAAGCATGGAGCTTATTACAAAGGCTGATTTGGGAAATTTTATACAAGGATATGAGTACGAAAATGAATTACTTGTTAAAAGTAAGGCTTTATCAGGGGTTAATATAGAATTATCTCATGCTATTAACTTAGCTTTTAATTTTCATCTAAGAGAAGCTAATCAAGAATTTAAAAACTTAAGTGAAATTTATCATGCTCATGATGTAATTCATTATAATCTTGCCCTAACTTACGCACAATTACAAGATTATAACAATGCTTACAAGCACTTTTCAACCGCATATCATTTAAATCCTAAAAATTATATTGCAGGAATTTTTGGCATATATTGTATGGATCTAGCAAAGAAAGATTATACAAAACTTGCTAATGAACTTTTAGAAAATCTCCAAGCAGATAATACCATTGATCAAAACAACAATATATACAAATATTTACTATATTTAGCTAAAAATGACTTTACTGCTACTATTCCTTACCTAGATAATCTTTCAAATACTAATAACACACCTTTGGAGTTAATATTTGCTATTATAGCTGCAAATGGCAATAATCTTGAAACCCTAAGAAACCAAAAAATAAAAGAATTAAAAGATTTATTAAGTGAGGATATTATTAGCAATATTTTATATTTTAACTCCAAAAATATGAATTTAAATATCAAAGAATACGCCAAACAAGCTCAAATGTATTTTTTAAATACCAAACTTGATTATAATTCTTTATTTGGAGGAGCTGGGATAGTTAAAGATAGCTATGTAACGCTTATGCAAATAACAGGCTTGCTTAATCATGTTAGAAATGATATTAAAAAAAGACTAGCCATGAGTAATAAAAATTCCATTGGATTAATCTTTGCTCTAGCTTATGTAGATATATTTGCAAAGGAATACCAAGAAGCATATACACTTTATAATATTTTAATAGATGATTACAAAATTAAAGATGCTCAAACTTTATTTTTAGCTGCAGTTGCAGCAATAGGTTCAAATAATCCAAACTCAGCCATTGCTTTACTTGAACTTGCAAGATTGGAAAACGAAGAAACCTTAGAAGCAAGGCTTGCTTTAGGACTTTTATACCATGAAGTGCAAAATCTAGAACCTGCTATGTTTCAGTATGAGAAAGTAGGCAATAACTTCGAAAGCAAATTCTTTACTTTTGATATCAAAAACTAGTATTTTCGTTACGAAAATACTAGTTATATAAAATCATATAATTTACTTAACACTTATAAAAATCAGGATTATAATTTAAAAAGAAGTGGCTCCGGATGTAGGATTCGAACCTACGACCAATCGGTTAACAGCCGACTACTCTACCGCTGAGCTAATCCGGAACATCAATAAATAAGAAATGGTATTATATAAGAAAAAAATACTCTTGTCAAGAGTTTTTCACAAAAAATTATATTTTTTTATAAAATTTCACTCCAGCTAGATTTTTTACAATAACTTCTTGCTCCTTAAGTAACTTTTCTAATATATCTTTACTATATTGACTAAATTTATTTTCAACATCAAATTCACTTTGAGCTCTAAGTTGCAACATTTTTAAAAGCTCTTGAGTATTAAAATCAATTTTTTCACCTTTATAATAATGCTTAGCAAGCACAACAGGGGCGCTATTAATATACATACTTAATTCTTCTAATTTTTCCATAGATACACCTTTAACAGGATAAGCTGGAGGTCTATCAATAGTGCTAAAATCTACTCTTAATGGCTTTATTTTATCAAATACCTCATTTAAAGCTAACATTTCTTCTTTATTGTCATTTAAGCCTTGTACAACTAAAACTTCCATAACAAGCTCACCTAGAAATTTTTCCCTAAAAGTAATCATTTTATCAATCATTGCTTCAAGTTTAATTCGTTTTAGAGCTTTATCTATTCTATAAAATGTTTTTTCTTTAGCACTATCAAGACTAAATTTAACTACATCAATATCCAATAAAGCATTGAATGCATTTGGATTTAACACACCACTACCATTACTTAAAATCAAAAGTTTTTTATCTTGTTTTATTTTATTTAACTCGCAAACTAATTCTTTTAAATAAGGATACAGACTAGGTTCACCATTTGCAGTTAATGTAAGAAAATCAAATTTCACATCGCTAGCTAAAGATTGCTTTACCTGTTCTAAGATATCTTGAATTTTTGGATATACTAAAGATTTTTCCACAGGTTTTGCAGCTTGCAACTCACAATATACACAATCGAAATTGCACTGCTTTTGATTTGGACTTAAATCAATCCCTAAAGAAAGCCCAAATCTTCTTGAGCTTATGGGGCCAAAGGTAATTTTGTTCACTTTTTAGATTTCTCTTGAACTAGCTTGATAAAATATTTAGCATTTTCAACAGGAATATCAGGCAAAATACCATGTCCAAGGTTAAAAATATGTGCACTATCTTGCATAATATTCAAAATTTTATCCACTCCTACTTCAATCGCATTTTTATCATACAATCTACAAGGCTCCATATTACCCTGTAAAGTATACTTAGCGCCTAATTTTTCTTTTGCCAATTCTAAAGGCGTACTCCAATCTACACCAAAAACATCAAAATTTCCATTTATACCATCCAAAAATCCACTAACACCTTTAGGAAATAAAATCACGGGAATATGTGGATATTTTTCTTTGATAAAATCAGCAATTTCAAGCATGTATTTAAAAGAAAATTCAAAAAACATCTCTTTTTCTAAAGCACTTGCCCAACTATCAAATATCTGTATAGCATTAGCTCCTGCTTTAATTTGTTCTTGAATATAATGCTTTAAAGCTAAAGTAAGTTTAGATAAAATTTGATGTAAAAATTCAGGATTTTGATAAACTAATTTTTTACATTTTGTATAATTTTTACTACCACCACCCTCTATCATATAAGTAGCAATAGTCCAAGGACTTCCACAAAAACCAATCAAAGCTTTATCATGCGCAAGTTTTTCTCTAGTAAGCGCTAGTGCATCATAAACATAAGAAAGATTTTTAATACTTTTTTCAGCATCTAATCTTTCCAAATCTTCCTTAGTTTTAATGGGATTTGAAAATACCGGCCCTTCGCCTTTTTCAAATTTTAAATCCATACCCATTTCTAAAGGCACCACTAAAATATCTGAAAAAATAATAGCTGCATCAACGCCCAAAATATCCACAGGTTGCAAAGTAACTTCACTTGCTTTTTTATAGTCCTTGCAAAGTGATAAAAAATCCCCAGCACTTGCTCTAACTTCCATGTACTCAGGCAGATATCTTCCTGCTTGACGCATCATCCAAACTGGAGTATAAGGAGTTGATTTTTTAAAACACGCATCAATAAAAATCATTTTTATTCCTTATTAATGATCACTTTTATGCAAGAAATAAAGCCCCACACAAAGAGCCAAAATAGAACCTGCTAAATAAGTCATATCCAAAACTGTATTAAGTTGCATTTGTAAAATTCTTTGAAAAAAATTTACAACTAAAACCATGATAATTACTTTTGCAAGCTTATCTTTTAGCTGATCCAAACTATGTACTTCTAAAACTTTTGACTGCTTTGTTTGTTTAAAATCCTCTATTTCGCTAATAAAAAGCTCATAAATTCCAAAAGAAAAAATAAATAAAACCAAAGCCATCAAATATAAATCCACAGCTCCTATAATCAAACCAACAATATCTTCATGCAAATCTACCGTAGAATTTGGCAACATAAAGTATTCAAATACATATTTTAAAACTTTAATCACATCATAACTTGCGATAAAAAATAAAACAAAAGCCCCTATTAAACCAAAAATCACAGGTAAAATAGTAACCAAACGACTTTTAACTAATAAATTCTCAAAAAATCTTTCTAGCATTTTTCTCCTTTTTAAACCAATTCTAGCCATTTTTGCGCAATACGCACTGCATTTGTAGCAGCTCCTACACGAATTTGATCAGCCACGCACCATAAATGTAAAATGTTTTTGTGATTAATATCACGTCTAATTCTTCCTACATAAGTTTCGTTAGTGTCACTTGTAAAAAGTGGCATAGGATATTTTTTATTTTCTACATCATCAATCACAACAACACTTGGTGCTTTAGAAAGTATCTCTCTAACTTTAGCAACATCAACATCTTTTTCAAAATGCATAGTAATAGCTTCACTATGGCTTCTAAGCACAGGAACTCTTACGCAAGTTGCTGAAATTTCAAGTTTTTTATGCAATATTTTTTGCGTTTCATTTACCATTTTTAATTCTTCTTTGGTGTAGCCATTGTCGCTAAAAACATCAATTTGAGGAATCAAATTTAAAGCCAAAGTATATGGAAAAGTTTTTGCTTCAAATTCATCTAGTTTAAAAGCAAAAAAACTTTGCATTCCTTGAACTAGTTCTTCCATACCTTCTTTACCTGCGCCACTTGCTGCTTGATAAGTACTTACATCTACTCTTTTTAGATTAAATGCATCATCAAGTGGTTTTAAAACATGTACCATTTGTATGGTAGAGCAATTTGGATTAGCAATAATCCCTGTTTTTTCCCAATCTTTAATATCTTCACTATTGCACTCAGGAACCACCAAAGGAACATTCTCATCCATTCTAAAATGGCTCGTATTATCAATCACCACAGCACCACATTCTACTGCGTATTTTGCATACTCAGCACTTATATTTCCTCCAGCACTAAAAAAAGCAATATCTACAGGATTTTCTTTAAAAACACTTGGAGTTAATTCTTTTACTTTATAGCTTTTACCTCTAAATTCTACTTCACTACCTGCACTTTTTGCACTTGCTAATGGCAAAATACTTTCAACTGGAAAATCAAGCTCATCTAAGACATTTAAAAGTTCTTCACCAACTGCTCCTGTTGCACCTACAATAGCTATTTTTTTCATTGTCCGTCCTTTTTAAGTAATGTTGTATTTTTTCATTTTTTCGCTAAAAATTTTCTCACTCATCCCTATAAGCTTAGCTGCTTCTGTAATATCTTGCGAATTTTTTAAAGCTTCTAAAATCAATTCTTTTTCAAGATTTTTAATATCTTTACTTTTTCTACTTTCTAAAAATAAATCTTGAGCACTAATCTCATCATTTTCACTTAAAATACAAGCTCTTTGTATAATAGAAATCAATTCTCTAATATTACCTGGAAAATCATAAGCTAGTAAAGCATCTTGTGCTTCTTGGCTTAAAGTTTTCTCATTAAAATCATATTCTTTACACGTATCAAGCAAGACCTTTTGTGCAATTTGCAAAATTTCTTCTTGACGCTCTCTTAACGGTGGTATATTAATAGGAATAGTATTAAGTCTATAATATAAATCTTGTCTAAACTCATTATCTGCAATCTTTTTTTCTATATGAGCATTAGTTGCACTGATAATTCTTACATCAATCTTTATACCTTTAGTACTCCCTAATCTTGTAATTTCTTTTTCTTGTAAAGCTCTTAATAATTTTGCTTGAATTTCATAAGGCATTTCACCTATTTCATCTAAAAACAAAGTGCCTTCATTAGCGAGCTCAAACAACCCTATTTTAGTAGTATTGGCATCAGTAAATGCACCTTTTTCAAAACCAAAAAGCTCACTTTCTATCAAATTTGATGGAATTGCTGCCATATTAATAGCCACAAAAGGTTTTTGTGCTCTTTTTGAATTTTTATGCACAAAATTTGCAAAAACTTCTTTACCTACCCCACTTTCTCCAAAAAAAAGCACACTTGCATCTGTCTTAGCAGCTTTTAAAGCCAATTTTAGACAATTTTCCAAAGCCTTAGAAGTACCATAAAAATCTTGATTTTCTTCTTTTTTAGTAGTCTTTTTATTTGTTTTTTTAGAAGTCTTTTCTTGAATTATTTTTGCGCGTTTTATTGCAGTTACTAAAGTATTAATATCAAATGGTTTTACTAGAAAATCTTTTACTCCAAGCCTTACTGCCTCTATAGCGCGATTTAGCGTTGCATTACCTGTAATAATAATAAAATCATATTTATTCTCACAAGCTTGTACAAATTCAATACCATCCATACCCGGCATATTAATATCTGTAATAATTAAATCAACATCATCATTAAGTTTTTTTAGTGCTTCAGTTGCTGATTTATAGGATTTTATAGTAAATTCTTCATACTCACCCAAAGCTATTTCGAGTGATTTTCTCATATTTATATCATCTTCAACTATAACTAAATTCATCTCAAACCTTAAGCTAAAATACCTTTTTTAGGACCACTTTTACCATGACATTCTTTATATTTTTTGCCACTACCACAAGGACAAGGTGAATTTCTAGGTACTTTAGTAATTTGTGCTTCACCGTTTTCATTAACACCACTTTCTGTAGTATTTGACAACAACTGCTCATTTTGTTCATGGCTTTTTTCTTCAAAATTTTGTACTTCTTTTTGAGTAAAAACTACATTAAATAACAATTTTAAACTGTCAAATTTAATACGCTCAACAAGCTCCATGAAAAGATTATAACTTTCTTTTTTATACTCCACTAAAGGATCTTTTTGGTTATAACTTCTTAAACCTATACCAGTTTTTAAAATATCCATTTGGTATAAATGCTCTCTCCATAGATTATCTAAAATTTGAAGATATAAAATTCTTTCAATTCTTCTAGCTTCCTTATCTTCAATAATACTCATTTTATCTTTATAAGCTTTTTCTAAAATTTCACTTAATTTATTTTCTACTTCAATCACACCTAAATCTTTAAAATCAACTTCGTTTAGTTCAAGATTACACTCATAACTTACTTTTTGCTTTAAGCTTTCAAAATGTTTAACATCATCTTCAAGCTCTGCATTTAGATAAATTTGACTTACTAAATGATTGCTATATTCAACAATATTTTTTAAAATTTTATCTTGCAAATCAAATTCTTCATCTAGTAATTCATTTCTATAATTATAGATAGTCTTTCTTTGCTCATTAGCCACATCATCATATTCAAGCAAATGTTTTCTACTTTCAAAATGTAAACTTTCAACTTTTTTTTGAGCATTTTCTACAGCTCTTGTAACAATGCGACTTTCTATATGCTCACCCTCTTCTATACCCAATCTTTCCATGATATTTTTAATGCGATCACCGCCAAAAATTCTCAAAAGATTATCCTCTAAACTTAAATAAAATCTACTTACACCAGGATCACCTTGACGCCCTGCACGACCACGAAGTTGATTATCTATTCTTCTACTTTCATGGCGTTCAGTTCCTATGATATAAAGCCCTCCTAAAGCTCTTATTTCATCATCTATTTTTATATCAACGCCACGACCTGCCATATTAGTAGCTATGGTTACTGCACCTTTTTTACCCGCATCTTGGATAATCAAAGCTTCTTGCTCGTGATTTTTAGCGTTAAGCACATGATGAGGAATGCGTTCTTTTACAAGCATATTATGAAATACTTCACTTCTTTCAATACTTGCAGTCCCTACTAAAACCGGTTGACCTTTTGCATTTGCTTTTTTTATCTCTTCAATAACTGCTTTAAATTTTTCTTCTTGTGTTTTATAAATCAAATCATCTTTATCTATTCTTGCAACCTGTATATTTGTAGGTATGGAAACCACATCTAAATTATATATTTGAGAAAATTCCGTTGCCTCAGTTTGCGCAGTACCTGTCATACCTGCTAATTTTTTATACATTCTAAAATAATTTTGGAAAGTAATATCTGCTAAAGTTTGACTCTCTTCTTGAATTTTTACCCCTTCTTTAGCCTCTAATGCTTGGTGTAAACCATCACTAAAGCGTCTTCCTTCGCTTAGCCTTCCCGTAAATTCATCAACAATTACAACTTCTTTATCTCTTAATACATAATGCACATCTTTTTCAAATAAATTATGTGCTTTTAAGGCCTGATCAAGCTGATGGGCTAATATTGCATTATCTAAGCTATATAAATTTTCTACTCCAAATAATTTTTCTGCTTTAGAAATTCCAGCCTCTGTAATCATGATAGTTCTATTTTTCTCATCAACAACAAAATCTCCACTTGGTAATTCTTGAGGAGTAGCCGCTGCTTGACCTTTTTGCATTTGTTTTGCTACTTCATTTGCTTTAATATAACCATCTAAAGTTCTATTTGTAGGTCCGCTTATTATAAGTGGAGTTCTTGCTTCATCTATTAAAATACTATCTACTTCATCAACTATAACAAAATTATGCTCTCTTTGTACTTTTTCAAGCTTTGAAAATTTCATATTATCACGCAAATAATCAAAGCCAAATTCATTATTTGTACCATAAGTTATATCACACTCATAAGCTTTTTTATGTGCTTCATCGCTATTTTGCTCTGAAAGTATCACACCTACACTAAAACCTAAAAAATTATAAATAGCACCCATTTGCTCTGCATCTCTTTTGGCTAAATAATCATTTACAGTAACTACGTGCACACCCTTACCGCTCATAGCATTTAATACAACAGGTAAAGTTGCAACCAAGGTTTTACCTTCCCCGGTTTTCATTTCAGCAATTTTTCCCTCATGTAAAACCATACCACCGATTAATTGCACATCAAAATGACGCATATTAAGCGTTCTTTTTCCTACTTCTCTAACTATTGCAAAAACATCATTTAGTATTTGGTCTAAAGTTTTTTCTTCTTTTTGAATTTGTGTTTTAAAATCTATAAAATTTTGTTTTAACTCATCATCACTTAAATTTTGGTATTTTGACTCTAAAGCATTAATTTGCGCAACTCTCTTTAAATATTTTTTTACTTCTCGATCGTTTTTTGTGCCAAATATTGCTTTAAATACACTAGAAAACATTTTTTTACCTTTAATTACAAAAATATATGCTAGATTATACCTTGATTTTAATTAGAACTATATAAAATTTTATTTGCATAAATTTTATATAATTTGTAAAATTTTTAAAGGATAATTATGAAATATTTTGTATTTTTAATGATATTTGCTTATAATATTTTTGCTTTTGATATAAATTTTAAAAATTTTAGCAGTGATTTTGAACAAAAAGTGCAAAGTAATAATTCTTCGCTAAATTATAAAGGAAATTTTATCATCACTCAAAATAAAGCCTTTTGGAATTATACTAAGCCGAATAAAAAGCAAATTTATATCAACAACAAAGAAGTTGTTATCATAGAACCTGAATTAGAACAAGCCATTTATACTCAATTACAAAATTTACCAAATCTTCAAGCAATTTTTAAAAATGCGAAATTAATATCTCACGAAAGCTATGAAGCAAAATACGAAAATATCATATATAATATCAAACTAGAAAACGGTAGCCTTAACAGTATTTCTTATAAAGATGAATTGGGAAATTTAGTCAGTCTTTATTTTTACAACCAAAAATTTGATCAAAACATCAACGATAATATTTTTATACCAAAAATTCCAAGCCATTTTGATATAATCCATTAATCAAAATGGTATCTCTTTAAACAAATCTTGTTCTTTGCTTGGTGCTAACATTTGCATTTGAGCATTTTCCATAGTTTTTAAAATCATATCCATAGCTTCTTTGCTTGTATTAACATCTTGATTAAAACTTATATTACTATCTTTAATACTGTTTGCTTGAGTAACATTTATGTCTTTTGACTGGGTATTATTTTGATCTGAAGTTTTAGCAACTTTAAGGATATCTTGAATTTCTTCTTGCTTAGCAGTTTCTTTTAAATCTTCTTCCTTTTTTTCTAAATCTTTTACAAAACGCTTCAGTTCTTCTATATCAAATTGAGCCACTGAGTTAATTTTTAAAATATAAATGTTTTTTATTTGGGTTTTGTATTTTTTATTGCTAAATTTAAGCAAAATTTCTTTGAAGTTGTTTTTGCCCACTTCTGTAAACAAATCTTCATAAAAATAACTAGATACAATAGTATTTAATGCGTCTGTAATTTTCTTTTGTTCTAAATTTTCTCCCTCAAATTCTAAAGTCATTTCAATCTTTTTTAAAGTATTATTTCCAGCTTTTGAATACAAATCTGTTCTAAAATCTTCTATGCTTAAAGAATTAGCATAAATACTACAAAAAGAAAAAAATAAAATTACTACCCATCTCATAATCACTCCCTATCTTCTTCTAAATTTATAAACTTTTCTTGCAGATAAAATCGCTTTACCTCTTTATCAAATTTTAAAATTTTTAAAAAATAATCCTCAAAAGGCATTTTATAATTATATATTATTTTTAAATTACTTGGATTAATGGCTCTTGATAAACATACATATAATTGTCCTTTTTCAAAAATTCCATCAATATCACATATTAATTTATCTATACTCATGCCTTGAGATTTATGGATTGTTATAGCATAAGCTAGTTTTATAGGAAATTGAACAAATTTAGCTTTTATCTTAACTTCTAGTTTTTCATCTTTGTCTAACTCATACTCTTCTAAGGTATATTCATATGGTTTTAATTTCAATCTTTCACCATTATTTTTTTCTATCAGAATATATTCTTGCTCTTTATCTTTTATAAAATCTAAAACAACACCCTGCTCCCCATTATAATAATTTTCTTCTTTATTATTCACACAAAAAATAATCTTAGCACCTATTTTTAATTTTAACTCACTCAAAGAATTAAGTCCATTAATCCACTGCTCGTATGTTTTATCATCTAAGGTACAATCTAGTTTTTCAGCTTTTGCTTTAAATATACTTTCTTTACCTTGTAAAAGATTTAATTTTTCAGTATTAATATGATTAGTCTTTTTATTGGTAGCGCATAATAAAGTATACTCATCCATATACTCAAGTAAATTTTTTGAACTAATTAACATTTTTTTAAAGAAATTCAATATTTCTTTATTTGTTTCACCCATTCTAAGAAAAAACAAATATTCATAAAATTGTTTATCTAAAGTTCTTTTTGTAATACTAAGTTTTAAATTAATAAATTTAAGATCACTCCAAGCTTGCGAAGAAAAAGCATATAAAGTATTTTGAAATAAAGTACTTTGAATTTGATTTTCTTTATGCTTAACCACGGGTGGAAGTTGAAAAAAATCTCCAACTAATAAAATTTTACCATTAAAACCACTTCTTGATAATCTATAATAAATCATTTCCATCAACGAAGCACTTACCATAGAGATTTCATCTATAACCAATAAATCACATTGTTTTAAAATTCTCTTTAATTTTTCTAGTTTATCTTTTTGCTTTCTATCTTCATAATATAACTCATCATAATTTTGACATCTTTTAAAAGCAAAAAAACTATGTAAAGTAACCCCACCTATATTAAAAGCACTAAGAGCGGTAGAACCCAATACAATAACAATTTTTCCTTGAACTCTATAAGATTTTATAAGCTCCATAGTTAAAAAAGACTTACCAACACCTGCACCACCACTTAAAAATACATTATTATTTTTTAAAAAAAATCTTAATTTATCTACAACTAAGTTCAAGCTACTCTTTCATGCAAGATATTATCAACATCATTGGCCTATGCCATTCTTTTTTAAATTCATTTTTGAATTCAGGAAAAAGATTGATAATTTTATTAGAAGGCTTTGGCTCAATAATATTGGTTATTTTAAAATTATTTTGCAATAAGGGAGAAATATAACTTGTTAAGGTACGGTGATATTTAATCACACCCTCACCTAAAAAATTATATTTATTTTTATTTTCATAAAAATAATTTTTAATAGGAAAATATTGAATATCCCCATTATTATCATATATAAAATCTTGGGAAATATTTGCGGTAAAAACAGGATGCTCAACACTAAAAACCAAACTACCATTTTTATTAAGAAGATTTGAAATATTAAAAATTAATTTTTCATAATCCTTTATATAATGAAAAACTAAAGAACTAATAACTATATCAAATTTCATATTTTGTAAGTCAGTGATTTTATCTATTTCTTCACAAGAACCTCTATAAAAGGATATTTTATTTTTATATTTACTTGTTTTAGTCTTAGCTTTATCTAACATTTTTAAAGATAAATCAATAGCAAAAACTTTTTTAGCCCCATTTTCTAAAGCATAAATACTATGCCATCCATATCCACAACCTAAGTCTAATATAACTTTATCTTTTAAACTTGGTAAACATGTTTTAAAATCTTCCCATTCACCAGCACCATCCAATCCTACTTTAGATCTTAGCATTAAGGCATATTTATCAAAAAAAATATTATCATCATACTTATTATCCAACATTATACATCCTTATAATAACTTTATTATATCAAAACTTTTCATTTTAATCTCACCCC
>NZ_JAKMQA010000007.1:0-112519 GCF_025771295.1 Campylobacter sp. RKI_CA19_01121 | reverse complement strand
ACTTATCCAAGTTATAAAGGACAAGAAAAAACCATAGATTATGAAAGTCCTTATGAAATTAAAATAAGTAATCTTTTACCTAATTCAGTTATTGATGGAATTAGTGGAAGCAAAGGAGTTAATCCTGAATCTACTAGCTTTAAGGTAAATGAAAAAGGCGAAGCTGTTTTAAAATTTAAAGCTATTGAAGATTATAGTATTAAAGATATTACTATTCAGTTTAAGTATATTAAGCAAGGTAATGTTAAAGAGGAACTTAATTTAGATAAAATCAAACTTTATCAATATAATCTACAAATACAGTCAAATCGAAATTGGTTTTACAATAAACTCAATGAACAATCTGAAATAAAAATTACTGGAGGACGATTAAATTCTGAAATCACATGGAACATCCAAGGAGATGGGACAATAATCAATAAAGATAGCAAATTCAATTCTCAGGGTGAAGCTAAAGCAACTATTACTTCTAAAGATCCATTTGAAAATGAAATAACAATAAATGCTTCGACATTAGGAAAAAAAATGGATCAAAAAATTTCCTATAAATGGGAAAAATTTTTCTTGCCAAAAATTATATTTCCTTATGGTTTGTTATATCCATATGAAGTTTATTATGTGAAACATTTTCCGGTAACAATAACTCATTTAAAGCCGGGATTTATTAAAGTTATACTGCCAGATGGAGTTAAAAGCGAAAAAGATCTTAGCAGATTATATACCAATGGAGAAACAACCATAAATCTATATGTTGATGACCCACATCTTAGATATTTTAGAATAGAACTTGAATGTGAATATAGAGAAAGTACAAGCGAATTAAAAAAATTTAAATCTGATGACGTTAAAGTACTGTTCCCAGAAGTTTATTTAGATAGAAAAAATTGGAGAGTAGGATACAATCCTATGACTCTTTTTTCACAATTTTCTTTAAAATTTAAAGATGAAGACATAAAAAATTCTCCAGATTGCAGGATAACTTCGTATGAATTAAAAAAATATATGACTAGGGTATCAAGTGGAGGTATAGGATTTAGTTCCATTACCTTTGTTAATAATGACGATGCGGGAAGCTATGATGAAGGTAAAATTAACTTCTCTTGTTTTGATGGGGAACGAAATTTTGGATTTACTGTAGAAGGAATATAAAATTTGCCATTTTACAATTTTATGCAATTTCTATCTCTGTTAGCTCAACTTTCAGAGGTAGAAATTAAAACTCTTATGGAATATAAAGATTTATTATTAAAAGCATTGTCATCTTTAAATGAATCAAAAACATTTGATGTAAAAGAATGCGCGCGACTTGTTAACACTCTTGAAGAAACTTTTTTAGATAAACTACAAATAGAAGAAAGCAAAAAGAAAGAAATTTGCAAAAATATCATCAAAATACTAAAAAATCATTGGAAAATGTTTTTTTGAAAGCTAGATGGTGTCAAGGGGGAGACTTGAACTCCCGACCTCCGGCTTATGAGACCAGCGCTCTAGCCAGCTGAGCTACCCTGACATAAAAAGAAGTTAAAATTATACTTTATTTTGCTTAACATTTTATAAAACATTTATTTTATAAATTTTTCAACTTTTTTGTGATAAAAATATGAAATTATATTAGAAAGGATTTTTATGCAAATAAGCTCAAGTTATAACAATGCTTTTTATACACAAAATCCTTATCAAAACAAAGACAAAGAAGAAATCAAAGAAAACATTTCTGAAAAAGAAAATCCACAGCAAACAAAAGAAAATAAAAACAATCAAGAAAAAGAAGAAAAAACTCAAAAAGTCAACGGTAAAGACTTAAGTGCTGAAGAGGTAAAACAAGTACGAGAACTTGAAAAAATCGACAGAGAAGTAAGAGCTCATGAAGCAGCCCATCAAGCAGCTGGCGGAGCTTTAGCTGGTGTTGCGAGCTTTGGCTATACAAGGGGTCCTGATAATAAAATGTATGCAGTCGAAGGGGAAGTGCCTATAAGAATGCAAAAAGGCAATACTCCTGAAGAAACTATAGCAAATGCAATGCAAGTAATTGCTGCAGCTATGGCACCAGCTGATCCTAGTCCACAAGATTACAAAGTAGCAGCTAATGCTATGCAAATGCAAAATGACGCGCGCGCCGAACAAGCTAAGATAAAAGCAGAAGAGCTAAAAGCACAAAATAAAAAAAACGAAAATGAGAATGAGGAAAAAACAAATTCAAATTCCAAAGCTATAAATTCATACACACAAAATGCATCACAAGATTACATAGGAAGTCAGTACAACAAAAGCGCATAGTGGCAGAGAGGAAGGGATTCGAACCCTCGGTGAGTTGCCCCACACACGCGTTCCAGGCGTGCTCCTTCGACCGCTCGGACACCTCTCTAAAATTAAAGATTATAACTTATTTTTTTAAATTTATAATAAAAATTTTATAGACTTTCTGGATATTTAATCTTGAGTATAAAATTTGCAGTCAAGATATGATTAAACTTTATAATGTTAAAATAAAAATAAAATATTTATTTTATTATTTAAAAACAAAAAGAGAATAGTTATGATAAAAAAACTACTTATACTTTTTTTAAGTCTTGTTTGTACTTATCAAGCACAGGCTGTTTTAAACAAAGAAAGTCTTGGAGAAGGCTTTGGAAGTACAAGAAGCGAAGCGATTAAAAACGCTATTAATGATGCCTTGGGAAAAACAGAAGGTTTAAAACAAGTCAAATTGAAAAAATTTGAGTTTAATTTTAATGGAAATTTTAATATAGGTTATGATGAAGAACTTGACTTTGTTAGCAATGGTGTTTTTAATAGTTATGATATAAAGTCTCTAACTCAAACAAATCAAAGTGAATTTCACGCAAAAGTTTTAATCTATAAAAAACTTTATAGCGACAAAAGTCTTGAAAATAAAAGCTCTCTAATCATCATTAATAGAATCAAAACTGGACTTTCAGCCAAATTTGAACAAGAGCTTTTAAGTGTTTTACTTCAGAATAAAAAATTTAAAATCTTAGATAAAACAAATCTTGATCTTTATAATCAGGAAAAATTTTTGCTTTCTAAAAATTCAAGCGATGAAGAACTTGTAAAGCTTTATAAGACTTTAGAAGCTGATTTTTTGCTCATTTTAAACCCAAAAATACAACAAATACAAAATGAAAACAACACTCAATCTTATGATATTATCATTGATTATCGCTTAATAGAATTTGCTACAAATGAAAGCAAATCTTCTAATACTTTAGAGTTTAAAATGAGCTCTACAAGTAGTTCAAGCAAACAAAAAGCTCTTAGAGGTATTGCTACAAAAATTACTGAAGATATTTTTAAACATTCTAAAGACAATCAAGAAGAAACAAAACAAGACTTGGATACAAATCATCAAATCAATGATGAAGATGAAATTAATTTAGGTTTTTAGCCTCTAAAAACTCACACCTTTTACAAAGCTCGGCTTTTAAAATTCCTTGTTTAAAACCTTCTTTTAGTTCTATATATAAAGAGGAATTTAAAAGCTCATTAAGATCTTTTTCAAAGCAATTTCCAAGTTTTATATCCCCTTTAGTATCCAAACAACAAGGCACTAAAGTCCCATCACTTAAAATAGCAATTTGCCCATTTAAAGCATGACAAAACCCATTCTCTCTAACAACCTCATCCTTTAAAGAAGGCCATTTAAAAAGTCTAGCTTGGTGTAAGATAATATGCCTTTCTAAGCGATTTTTAGTTTTTTGCTTTTGAATTTTTATTTTAAAAATTTGCTCTAAAAAATCATAAATTTTCTCATTTTCTAAAGGTGGATTGAAATTTTTATCTAAATTCCAAAGTCTTAAGTTGATAAAAGAATTATTTTTATTTTCCAAGTGTAAAAAAATAAGTTTCAAAATAGGTTCAAAATATTCTTTTAAGCTCATTCTACTTTGAGATAAAAAAGCACCTAAGGAAATATTGATTTGTCGTACGTTTTTAGAGTCTAAAATGAGTTTTATCTTCTCATCATCAAAATAAAACCCACTTGTAGTAAGCTCTATTTGCATATTAAATTTTAAAGCTATTTTTAGATACTCCGTTAAATTTAAAATCCTTAAAGGATCTCCAAGCACGTGAAAAGTAAAAAGCTTGGCATGATTATGCACGCTTTTGCAAATTTTTTCAAAATTTTCAAGGTTCATTTGTTTTCTTTGGGCTTTTTGGCTAGGACAAAAATCACATTTTAACCCACAAATATCACTTAATTCTATATAAATTTTCTCAAAATACATAATCACTCTTTTTAAAAAGCTCAAGTGTTTTTAGAGCAAGTTTTGAAAGAGTAAGATGCTCTAAATCTTTATAAGAAAACGCTTTTGCTTTTAAATCTTTAAAATCATCATCTTTTAAAAAATACACCTTAGCATTGATTTTGTATTTGGTATAAGAATGCTTAAATTCTCCTATAAATTTTGCTTTTTTTTGATTTTTATATTCTAAAAAATTATACATATTAAAATACAATTTTTCCTCACTTTTAACAAGTAAGAATTGCTCATTTTTTTGCACTATAAGTATATTTAAAACAATGTTTTCATATTGAATTTTTTTAGGTAAGTTAAATTTTTCATATTCATTTTTTCCACTACAAAAGCTTTCTAAAGGACAAAGCTTACATTTTGCATTTTTAGGCAAGCAAACCAAAGCCCCTATATCTAGCAAAGCTTGATTATGATCAAATGCATTATCATGGTTTAAAAACTCTTTTGCTTTTTGCACTAAAATCTTAGAGTTTGGATTTTGTAAGCCATAAAATCTACTCAAAACTCTTTTAATATTTGCATCCACAAAAGACTTAGCTTGCAAAAAGCCAAAACAAGCTATAGCTCCGGCTGTATATTCTCCAATACCAGGAAGTTTTTGAAGCTCTTTAATCTCAAATGGTAATTTTGCATCAAATTCTTGCACACAAATTTTTGCGCATTTGTGCATATTTCTAGCTCTGGTATAATACCCAAGTCCTTGCCAAGCTTTTAAAACCTCATCTTCACTTGCCACAGAAAGTACTTTTAAAGAAGGAAATTTAGCTAAAAACTGAAAATAATAATTTTGCAAAACACTTTTTACCTGAGTTTGCTGAAGCATAATCTCACTAACATAAACAGCATAAGCAATATCAATATTTTTTAGTTTTTTTAAATCATCCTCGCTACCATATTTTCTATACTCTTCGTGTAAAATACGCCAAGGAAGGTTTTTCCTGCCATTTTGTTCATACCATTTTAAAATACTTTTATGAATTTTTTGCATTAAGACTTTCTTTATTTTTAAAAAAATTATACAATCTATTCTTAAAGGCTTTATGTTAAAATTAAAAAATATTTTTAAAAAGGAGCAAAAATGAAAAGTTTTTTAAAAGGCTTAGGCTTAGGACTACTTTGTTTAGTATTATTTGTACTAGGAGTGGTTTTTAACACTGAATTTTTAGGCTTAAAAAATCACAATAAACAAAATATAGAATTTTCAAGAAACATAGAAGTATCCAATGAAATCATGCCAAATATCTTTAATGCTACTTTAAATTTTAGTGCTAGCGAGGAACTTAGTAAAAAAACCATTGTTTCTAGTGAAGAAAAAAATCATATTGCTAAAACTTTCAAAGAAATCTCAGATCGTATTGCTAAAGAAAATTATTGTAAAGGTGGAAGTTATACTTTAGAACCAAGTTATAATTACTATCAAGGGGTAAAAACATTAAATGGATATAGATTACACTCTAATTTTACTTGTCAAATCCCGCAAAACAAAAATAAAGACTATGAAAATCTTATAAAAGATATAGAAAATATTAGTGCTACTAATACTTTAATTTCTTTTAACACCAAAGCTTTGCAAGCTGGTTTTGATGAGGCTATTTTAGAAGCAAATAAAGAAGATTTATATGATCTTGCATTTAAAAAAGCTTTTGAAAAGGCTCAATATTATTCTAAAACTTTGGCAAAAACTTGCGTGATAAAAAACATTCATTTTGATAGTTGCAACATCAAACACAATGCTCCAAGTTTAGCAGCTAGTGCAGATAGTGTTGTATTGCCTATTATTAAAATTGAAAAACAAAATTTAAGAGCTAATGTGCTTTTTATTTGTCAATAAATTTCATTTTGGCTTTATTTTGAGCTTTTATAATTTCTCATCATTAATTTAAAGGAGAAACAATGAAAAAAATTGTAAGTTTATTTATCGTGGGTTCTTTGGCTGCTTCATTTGCCCTAGGAGCTGATTTTTCTAAAAAAAGTAATGATGAGATTTTAAATCTTGCAAAAAGTGTAAAAGCGCAAGATCAAGCTGATTTAGTTATTGAGATGAAAAAAAGAATGAATGAAATGAAATACAAAGATGCAAAAGATTTTCATCAACAATTTAGAGCTAATTTACACGAAAACATCTCTAAACTTTCTACTCAAGAAAGAAACCAAAGAAGAGTTATCGTTCAAGAAGATATGCAAAAACTAACCGATGAAATGAGTGGCAAAGAAATAAGAGAGTTAAATTTGCACCATTACAATAACACCCATTCCCATAAAAATCATCATGGTTTAAGATCACACCATGCAAATTGTCCGATGAGATAAAATGGCAGCAAAAATTCTGCTCTTAGAAGATGATTTAAGTTTAAATGAAATTATAAACGAAGCCTTAAGTGATGAGGGCTTTAAAGTCTCTTGTGTGTATGATGCACAAGAGGCACTAGAAAAAGCCTATGAAGAAAATTTTGATCTTTGGATTTTTGATGTTAAAGTTCCAAAAGGCAATGGTTTTGAAGTTTTAAAAGAATTAAGAGAAAGTGGTAAAAATACTCCTGCTATATTTTTAACTTCTTTATCTATGCTTGATGATGTAAAACAAGGATTTTTATCAGGTTGTGATGATTATGTTAAAAAACCTTTTGACATAGATGAATTAATTATCCGTGTAAAAAATATCATTAAAAGAAATTTTAGCCACCAAAAAGAAGATCTAATTTTGCTTAACTCCTCAAAAAATATTTCTTTTGATACGCTTAATAAAACTCTTTATCAAGATAAAACAATCATCAATCTTACTAACAAAGAAAAAGAGCTCTTAGCCTTGCTTTTAAAAAAACGCCCACACTTTGTAAGTATAGAAACCATTTTTGATGAAATTTGGAGTTTGGATGAAGAGCCAGCAATTATGAGCCTTAGAGTTTATGTAAAAAATTTAAGAAAAATTCTTGGCAAAGATCTTATTATTAATCAAAGAAACATAGGCTATGCCATAAGGTTAGAAAATGAAAAGTGAAAATTTTAATAATACTATTTTTAAAATTCTAGCCCTTTATATCATCACAAGTGGTGTATTTCTAACAATTTTTTTTATCACTTTTTATCAAAAAGAAGCAAACTACATACGATTAAATCAAATAACACATTCATACACTCACTATAATTATATTTTGCAAAATATCATCGAAGCAAGACACGATAGAACATATTTAAATCAAGAAGATTTTTCCTATATATCCAAAAGACTCAACACTCAATTTGCCATTATCGCAAATAACCAAGTTATTTTTAGCAATTTAACTTTTGATGCTTTAAAAATATTAACACAACTTAAAAAAAATGATTTTATTTACAATGAAAACAAAAGATTATTTATAGATTTTTCAAGGATTAGAAATCTCAACACCTATATAGACACAAGTAATCTAAAAAAACCAAAACACCATTCTCATTTCTTAAGACATAAAAATATTCATATCATTATAGAAACTGATGATCTTGGTTTTAAAAAAGAACAATACCGCAAAGATAATTATAATAATCTAGACATCAATGATTTTTCCCATGAGCTTTGGAAATTAAAATTAAAAACTATTTTTTATACTCTTATATGTATTTTGTTGCTTGCTGTGGTTGCTTACATACTCATCTTGCTTGTCTTTAAAAATATCAAAGAACAATTTAAAGCACTGAATGATTTTATCAAAGATACCACGCACGAAATTAATACACCTTTAAGTGTGATTTTAGCTAGTATTAAAAAATTTGATGATACAAATTTAAATCCAAATAACATAAAAAAACTAAATCATATCAAACTAGCAAGTAAAAATTTAAACCACATCTATCAAAATCTCATAGCCTTGAATTTTTTCTTGCAAAAAGAAAATACAAAAGAAGATATCAATTTAAAAGAGCTTTTGGAACAAAGGTTAGAATACTTTGAAACTTTAATCACGCAAAAAAATCTCATCATTGAAAAAAATCTTTTAGAGCAAAACTTTTATGCCAATAAAGAAGAAATGCAAATTTTAATCGATAATCTTTTAAGCAATGCCATAAAATACACCAATGCTCATAAAAAAATCTATATTTACTTAAAAGAAAAAACACTTAGCATTAAAGATGAGGGTCAAGGTATGAGTACTAAAGAAATAGCTCAAATTTTTACACGCTACAAACGCTTTAATCAAGATCAAGGTGGCTTTGGCATAGGTTTAAACTTAGTCAAGCAAATAGCTGATAAAAACAATATCAACATTAAAGTTTTAAGTAAAGAAAATGAGGGAAGTGAGTTTATACTTTCTTGGTAAGGATAAAAATGGATATTTGTTTAGAAAAAATAAAAATAGAACAAACTTGGAAAGATTTTTTAAAAGATGAGTTTTTAAAACCTTATTTTTTAGAGATAAAAACTCATTATATCAATGCCTTAAGCGAAGGAAAAACTATATATCCACCAGCAAATTTAATCTTTAATGCATTTAACCTAGCTCCTTTACAGGATTTAAAAATCATACTTTTAGGACAAGATCCTTATCACAACCCTCATCAAGCTATGGGTTTAAGCTTTAGCGTACCAATAGGAGTTAGAATTCCCCCATCTTTACTTAATATCTACAAAGAATTACAAGATGATTTAAACATTCCTATAGCAAGACATGGAGATCTTAGCAAATGGGCTAAACAAGGAATTTTACTTTTAAACTCTATCTTAAGCGTAGAAGCAAACAAACCTGCTTCACATGCACATTTTGGCTGGCAAAAATTTACCGATGCAGTTATATCAAAACTTAGCGATGAAAAAGAGGGATTAGTGTTTTTGCTTTGGGGAAATTATGCTAAAAATAAAAAAGTTTTAATCAACCCTCAAAAACACTTTATCCTAGAAGCAGCACATCCATCACCTTTAGCAAGGAATGCTTTTTTAGGTTGTAAACATTTTTCAAAAAGCAATGAAATTTTATTAAAACTTGGCAAAAGTCCTATTGATTGGGATTTAAACTCATAATTTACTTTAAGCCTATATACTTTAATGAAATTTTTTATAAAGGATAAATATGAATTGCCCAGTTTGTGCAAATACAGCTTTATTAATGAGTGAAAGAAATGGAGTTGAGATTGATTATTGTCCAAAATGCCGTGGTGTTTGGCTTGATCGTGGTGAACTTGATAAAATCATAGAAAGAAGTACATCTCAAAGCACGCCACAACAACCTCATCAACAAAACTATAACCAACAAGCAAACTATCATCATAACAATGGTTATAAATACAAGAAAAAAGAAAGTTGGCTCGGAGAATTATTTGACTTTTAAGCCAAAAGGCTTAAAAGTTTTACTTAAACCCTCATTTTTACTTCTATATTATTTTTATTTATCAAAAAATACTTTTTATTAATAATATATGCTACAATAAAATAATTTTTAACAAAAGGAGAGAAAATGAGAAAAATAATTCTAGGATCTTTACTAGCATCAAGTTTTTTAATTGGGGCAAATTTGGAAAATTTTGATCCAAAAGCACAAAAAGATCATTTAGTTATCAAAATGGAAATTCTTGATAAAAACACCAACAAAAACGCAGGTGAAGTAGTAGCAGTACAAACTCCTTATGGGGTAGCGTTTTACCCAAATCTTCAAGGCTTAGAAAGTGGAATTCATGGTTTCCATGTTCATGCAAACGCTGATTGTGGAGCAACTGATAAGGGTTTAGGTATGAAAGCTGGTGGTCACTGGGATCCTGAAAAAACTGACGCACACTCAAGCCCATGGGATGATAAAGGCCACAGAGGTGATTTACCACCACTTTATGTAGAAAAAGATGGCAAAGCAACTAATCCTGTATTAGCACCAAAAATCAAAACACTTAATGAACTTAAAAATCACTCTTTAATGATACATTTTGGAGGAGATAATCATAGCGATCATCCTGCAGCACTTGGCGGTGGTGGTGCTAGAATGGCTTGTGGAGTTATTAAATAAAACACATACTAAAGGCTTTTTGCCTTTAGTATTATTTAAAAAGCTTAGTAAAATCTAAATCATTCATAAAATCATGGTTTGATCCGCCAAAACTTTGACTAGGACTATAAGTAGCAATAGCCACTGCAAGATCACTAAGCATAGAAGCTATTTCTTCTCTTTTATCTATTATATAAGCTTTCATACCCTCATAATCACTAGTTTCTAAAATTTTTAAAGGGTTGTAAATTTCAAAAGCAAAAGCCTTTGAGCCTACATTTACATTATAATTATTATCAAATAAAGCATTTCCTAAAAACGAGCAATTATCTACTATTTTTAAACTTTCACTTGCGATTAATACCTTATCTTGCACATCTTCATAGTTTTTATCTTCTAAAAGTTTTGAAATTTTTTTCAACGAAGAATCTAAAATTTGCAAAGCACCAACAAAATCATTTGCATCAGTAATATCTTCGCTAAATTTTTGTGTTTGGTGTTTTAAATTCGCACCATCTATACTTGAACCTACTTGTCCTAAATGCTTTTGTAAGATTTCTAATTCATCTCTCATAATACACCTTCCTTGTTATTGCTACAACAAGAAAAGCATTTTTTATTCCAAATTTTGATCTATCCAAACTCTAAAATCTTTAGCAAAAAGCAAAAAAACCTCATCATAATTTTGGATTAAATTTTGGGGATTAGTATCATTTAATTCTTTTTCATAGTAAAAATGCTTGCTTGCTATAAGTTTTTTAGTGTTTATTTGCACCAAATTTAAATTAATACCTAATTTTATTTTAGAATACACCTCATCACTAAAATCTTGCTCTAAAATATCTACTTTACTTTCTAAAACATAATCAGCACTAGCTAGACTATCTTGGTTTAAAACTGCTTTAAATACTCCTAAATCTTGCAAATGAAATTCCAAAAAAGTTTTAATCATCAAAGCAGGATTTTCTTTCCAAAAATGATAAGCATAAGCATCAACAACATGATTTTTTTTATAAAAAATTTCATTAGTATAAGATAAGCCCTTAGGTAAAGAAACCATGATGGTAGAATTTTTTACTTTATTTTGACTTTGCTCTAGCTTTTCTAAATTAATACTAAAATATTTATTTGCAGGCAAAGTTTGACTTGGACTAATCAAAGAACAAGCACTAAAAAAAATAGCTATTAAACTAATATATAAAAATTTCATTTTATTCTCCTGGAGCATATTGAATGGCTTTATCTTTATAAATCACATCTGAAGGATTTTGCTTTAAATTTTTTAATAATTGTGTAAAATCTAAAAACAAAACTCTTAAAATATCTAGATTTTCATTTAAAAGCATTCTACTTTTATTAAGCTCATTAAGTTGGCCATTAGCATTATTTAAAAAATTTGAAAAATCATCTGAACTTTTACCAAGTTTAGAGCTTGTTTTATTTAAATTTTCCAAAAATACTGGTGTTTTAGTATTTAAATACGCAGAAAACTCAGATGTATTTTGTAAAATACGCTCTATGTTTTTTAAATTTTTATCACTTAAAAGACTTTCTAATTTTACTTTTGAACTGGTAATTAATTCTAATAAATTTGAAGTTTGTTTATCTATGCTTGCAAAAAAACTTTCTTTTGATTTTATAATAGGATATACATCACCATCTGTTTTTAAAACACTAGCTTCCTCACTACCTCCTGCAAGCTGAATAAACTTAAATCCTGTTATACCTTGAATTTGTAAGCTTGCATAAGTGTCTGTTTTAACCGCTAAATCAGAATCAAGCTTGACTAAGATTTTCACTCTTAGTTGATTACTTGAACTATCTATGCTGATATTTTCAACACTTCCAACATCCACTCCTAAAAATTTAACCGGAGCTTTAACGCTAAGCCCTGCAACCGATTCTTCCATATAGATCTCATAATATTTAAAAGATTTTTCATCTTTTAAATTCCCATACCACACTATAAAAAACAAGCTAATAAAAAATAATACACTAACAAAAATTCCAATCAAAATATAATTTGCTTTATTTTCCATTATTGCATAAACCTCTCATAAAGTCTTGGATTTTGCTCTTGTAAAGTCTCAACATTTCCCAAAAAACCAACTTTTTTATTCTCTATAATCAAAAAGCGATTTAATACATTTTTCATACTTTCTTTATCATGAGTAATTAAAACCACACATAATTTAAAGCTTTGTTTTAAACTCAAAAGCAACTCATCAAATTCTCTTGAACTATAAGGATCAAGCCCTGAAGTTGGCTCATCTAAAAAAAGCAATTTAGAATCAAGTGCCAAAGCTCTAGCTATGGCCACTCTTTTTTTCATACCCCCACTTAATTCACTTGGATAAAGCTTAGCCACACTCTCATCAAGCCCCACCATTTTAAGCTTCATCATGGCTATTTCTTTGATATCGTTTTTGCTAAGTTTTGTGTATTCAACTAAAGGTATGCTAATGTTTTCAAGTATATTAAAAAAGCTAAATAATGCTCCATATTGAAAAACAACACCCCATTGTTTTTGCAAAAACAAAGCATCTTCATCGCTTATATTTTTTAATCTCTTGCCTAAAATTTCATACTCTCCCTTATCAAAATGCTCAAGCATTAACATTTGTCTTAAAAGTACAGATTTGCCACTACCACTACCACCTAAAATGCCAAAAATTTCATTATCTTGTACTTCAAAACTAATATCCTCATGTACACATTTACTTCCAAAATAAGTGCTGATATCTTTAGCCTTTATAATCAAAATCCAGCCTTTGTTAAAAATACAGAAAAAATCGCATCAAAAGCTATCACCCAAAAAATAGCATTTACAACACTTTTTGTCGTATAAACACCTATACTTTCGGTGGTTTTTTGCACAAAAAATCCTCTAAAACAAGCAATAGAAGCAATCAAAAATCCAAAAATAGGTGCCTTTATAAGTCCTATGATGATATGTTTAAGCTCCACTGCTTCTTTAAAGCGACTCATAAACTCACTCGCACTAATTTCTAAACTAAACCAAGCAACTACAATTCCACCTATAATACTTAAAATATCAGCTACTATTACCACTAAAGGCATGGCAAGTGCTAAGGCTAAAACTCTAGGTAAAATGATAAACTCACTTTCTTTAAAACCCATAGTTTTCATCGCATCAATTTCATCAGTAAGTTTCATCACTCCAATTTGAGCTGTATAAGAACTTGCACTCCTACCAGCTATAACAATAGCACTAATTAATGGCGCAAGTTCTCTAGTAGCAGAAATTCCCATTAAATCAACAATGTAAATATTAGCTCCAAATTGTGCAAGTTGATACGCAGCTTGATAAGCAAGCACCACACCCACAAGTAATGAGGTTAGCATAATAATAGGCAAAGCATTAATAGCACTATTTTCTACATGATATAAAAATGCCCTAAAACGAAGTTTTTTAGGGTTTAAAAGTGTTTTAAAACAAGTATAAATAATAAGCCCTATGAAATTTAAAAACTGCACCAAGAGGGCAAAAGATTCAATAACCTTTTTTCCTAAATTTTCAAAAAAATCTTTGATTGTTTTTTTATTTTCATGAGTATTATGAAAACTTTTATAGTGTTTTTGACAAAGTTCAAAAAGCTTAGCATGTTCGCTTTTAAGATTTATCCTACTAAACTCAAAACCTTTTTGCTTAAGTTCATTTTCTAAAGCTAGAAAATACCTAATCCCCGCAGTATCTATAAAATCTAAATTTGCAAAATCAAAAATAATATTTTTTTGAGTAGGAAAATCTAACTTTTCTAATTTTCCTACGCTAGTTTTATCCCATATACCAAAAACACTAAAAACACATTCTTGGTTTTTAATATCTTTGATGATTTTATTTTTCATTACATAAACTTAAAACATATGAGCTTAATTTTTCCTCACTAAATCCAAAATGCTCAAATACATCTTTATCTTTACCGCTCTCACCAAAACTTTCTATGCCATAAAGCTCATCACAAATTCTATAAAGTTCATTTGAATTTGCAGCTTCCACGCCTATAACCTTACCTTGTAAAATTCTTTCTTTATAAGATTTTTCTTGAGCGATGAATAACTCATAACAAGGCATAGAAACTACATTGACAATCACACCTTTTTCTTTTAAAATCTTAGCTACTTTTAAACACAATGATACTTCACTACCACTTGCTAAAAGTGTAAATTGCGCATTTGCGTTTTCTTCTAATAAATAAGCCCCATTTTCCACATCTCCAAAAACAGGCTCGCTTAAAGCGCTTAGTTTTTGACGCGATAAAACAAAAACACTTGGCATATTAGTTTTAAGTGCAATCTGCCATGCTTTTACATTTTCAACCCCATCAGCTACTCTAAATGTCAATGAATTTGGCATAGCTCTAAAAGTGCTAAGTTGCTCTATAGGTTGGTGTGTTGGGCCATCTTCGCCAACCCCTATACTATCATGAGTAAAAATGAAAAAGTGTTTAACCCTCATCAAAGCTGCTATTCTTGCAGCAGGTTTTAAATACTCGCTAAATATAAAAAAGGTAGCACAATAAGGCAAAAACAAACCATATCTAGCAAAAGCATTTGATATAGCAGCCATTGCATGCTCTCTTATACCATAGTGGATATTTTTTCCATTTGGAAAATCCCCCATATCTTTAAGCTCGGTTTTATTTGATGGACCTAAATCTGCACTACCACCTAAAAATCCCGGTAAAGCTTTAGCGATAGTATTTAAAATCATACCATTACTATCTCTAGTAGCTAGATCTTTTCCTTTAAAATCAGGAAATTGTATTTTTGAAAAATCAGGTTCTAAAAGCTCTTTTAATAAAGCTTGTTTTTCTGCATTTAAATTTTGCACTTTTTGATTCCACTTAGCTTGTGCTAAATCTCCAAGCTCTATTGTGGCATTAAAGCGAATTTTAACTTCTTCTGGGATTTCAAAAGTTTTTTGTGGATCAAAACCTAAAGCCTCTTTTGCTTTTTTAATAAGCTCTTCACCCAAAGGCGCTCCATGAGAATGATGACTTCCTTCAAGCTCCAAAGCTCCTTTAGCTATGGTAGTATGAGCGATAATTAAACAAGGCTTTTTACTTTCTTTAGCTGTTTTTAATGCTAAATCAATTTGCTCAAAATCATGCCCATCTATCTCAAGTACTTCAAAATTTTGCGCTCTAAAACGCTCTTTTACATTTTCATTAAAGGCAATAGCCACATCACCTTCGATTGAAATATTATTACTATCATAAATGATGATTAAATTATCAAGTTTGTGAAGTCCTGCTAAAGAACAAGCTTCATAAGAAATTCCTTCTTGTAAATCCCCATCACCACACAAACAATATACTTTGTGATTGATAATATCCTCACCCAAGAGCAAACTTGCCTTTTTAGCTGCCATAGCAAAACCAACCGCATTTGCAATGCCTTGTCCTAAAGGCCCTGTAGCAATTTCAACACCTGGGGTAAAAATTTCAGGATGGCCTGGGGTTTTAGAGTGTAATTGACGGAAGTTTTTTAAATCTTCTAAACTTACATCATAACCACTCAAATGTAAAAAGCTATAAAGTAAAGCACTAGCATGACCGCCTGAAAAAACTAATCTATCGCGGTTTAGCCATGTAGGATCTTTTGGATTATGCACTAAATGAGTACTTAAAACACTCATAATATCTGCTAAACCCATAGGTGCACCTGGATGGCCCGAATTTGCCTTTTGTATCATATCCGCACATAAAAATCTTATAGTATTGGCTTGTTTTTGTAACATTGTTTAACCTTTTAAATATTTATCAATCAAAATTTGAAGCTCATTAGCAAGCTTAGAGTCTAAATTTTTCATTTTTTCTTCACATAATGCAATTTTATCATCTTTTGCCTTTTTGGCACCTTCTAAACCCAAAAGTTTTACAAAAGAATTTTTATGCAAATCATTATGAGTTGGCTTTCCTGCTTCTTGGGCATCTAAAGTCGCATCGATAATGTCATCTTTAATTTGAAAAACCAATCCTATCAAAAGCCCTATTTCATAAATTTGCTCACATTCTTTTTCATCTAACTCACAAATTTCACAGCCCATTTTTAAAGCTGCTGCAATCAATCTTGCAGTTTTATGGATATGCAAAAACTCAACTTGTTCTAAATTTAAAGGTATATCTTCAAAATAACAATCAATAGCCTGACCAATGATCATACCACCAAGCCCTGCATTAAAAGCTAAAGTTTCTATGAGTTTTAATCTAACATTTTCTTTTAAATCAAGTCTTGAAAGTAGTAAAAAAGCTTGAGTATTTAAAGCATCACCCACTAAAATAGCTGTAGTTTCATCGTATTTTTTATGTAAAGTTTGCTTTCCTCTGCGCAAAGAAGCATTATCCATAGCAGGCAAATCATCATGTATTAAAGAGTAAGTATGGATAAATTCTAAAGCCAAAGCCGCATTTAAAGCCTTTTCAAACAAAGCAGGATTTTTAGCATTCACTATCCCTAAAAGCAGTTGGGCTCTAAAATGCTTCCCACCAGCTTCTAACATCCATTTTAAAGCTTCATTGAAAAATGGATGAAAGCTTTGAGTTTTAGGAAAATTTTGCTCTAAATGTTGTTTGAATTTTTCTAAAATCACTTATTTAGCCTTATAAAAAAGTCAAAGTATCCTTTATTAAAATGCTCAAAATCATTATTTTTCGCTGAAGGGATATTACTTGCTTGTCTTGAGATCAAAATATCAAAAGTATTAGCTTGAGTTAATATGGCTTGAAGCTCATTGAAATTATTGATTTTTTGATTATTAATTCTTAAAATTTTATCCCCTTTTAAAAATCCAGCCATTTGCGCTTTAGAATTTGGAGTTACCTCTGTAACATTCATTTTCATATCTACGCGCAATCCTAGATTGCTATAAAAAGAAGTTGGCTTAGCTTGAACTACTTTTTTAGGTTTAGCAAATATACCCAAATCTTTATCAAAAACTGTCGTAGAAATATTAATATCTTTATTATCCCTTAGCATATTAAAATACAAAGTTGCACCACGATCAGCAAATAAAATTTTCTCATTTAATTTTCTTATATCATCATAAACTTGTCCATCTACACTCACAAGCTCATCATTAAGTAAAAATTGTCCATTTTTACGTACATTTTTAACATAAATTTTGCCATCACGCATATCAAAATCCACACCTATATCACCCCAATAAACATCAGGATATTTTGCAAAGTGTTTTAAATAGCGATTACCTATAAGCTTACCATCTTCTAAGCTTATACCAAGCATTTTACAACATGGTGAGTTAAGCTCTCCGATTTTAGAAGTAAAATCAAGTTGATCACGCTCTGTTAAACTTTGTCCAAAATACTTCAAATGTCCTATATAGCTTTGATTATTATCTAAAATTCCCACCCAGCTATTGCGTGTTAATTCTTCTTCATTTCCCATAGGCGCTGGGATTAAACTAAAATCAGTTTTTACTAAATATAAATTTAAATAAGGATCATATTTAGTATAGCTGTTTAATTTTGCATTTTTAGTTTTAACTACTGCTAGGGTGTTTTCATTTAAAGCAAAAGCAGGTAAGCCTTCATAAATTAACATACTAGCTTTATTTTTTTCATAACAACCCAAAAAATCATTAAAAGTCGGTCTTGGCACAGCAAAAAGCACACAAGTTATACCCAAAATACAAAGTAAAATTCTCATAGCATTCCCATTCCGCTAAATAAATTACTAGCCATTGATTTTTTATTTTGTTCTACCATTTTCATCACATCATTCATCGCTGCGATTAATAAAATTTGCATAGATTCTTTATCTTCAAGCAAAGAATCATCAATATTTATATCGATGATTTCACCTTTTCCATTAGCGCTAACTTTTACTAAACCACCGCCACTTTTTGCGCTAAATTCTTTTTTTAAAGCTTCTTGCTCTAATTCATTTGCTTTTTCTTGAGCCTTAGTTAAAAGCTCACCCATTTTAGAAAAATCCATATTTTCAAACATTTATTTTCCTTCTTTTAATATCTCTAATACCACTTCTTTATCATTAAAAGGATATTTTACTCCTTTAATCTCTTGATAAGTCTCATCACCCTTACCCAAAATCACTACAAAATCATTTTTCGTTTTAAGCTCTAATGCTTTTTTTATCGCTTCTTTTCTATCGCATTCTATAAAAACACTCTCATCTTTTTCTATCCCACTTAAAATATCATTAATGATATCCATAGGCTCTTCTGAGCGTGGATTATCACTTGTGATGATGAGTTTTTTAGCATAATGTTTGGCGATTTTAGCCATTAATGGACGCTTAGTTTTATCCCTATCTCCCCCTGCTCCAAAAACCACAATCAAATCGCGATATTTTAAAGCATCTAAAACTTTTTCTATACCATCGGGCGTATGAGCAAAATCCACAATCACATCTTTTGCAACTACTTGCATTCTACCCTCAATGCCGCCAAAATTACTAATGGCCTTTTCAAGTTCTTTTAAATTTGGCTTAACAAGTTCATTCACACAAGCACTTGCAGCCAAAAGATTATAAAGATTAAAAAGCCCCACTAAAGAAGAATCAATCATAAAAGTTTCTTTGCCAAAATTTACCACAGCTTCAATGCCATTTTTTAAAGCATAAGCTTTGATATGATAATAACTTGGATTTTCTACTCCATAAGTAAAAGCACCTTTGACATTAAAATTTATAGCTTTTGCATCTTTATTGATAAATTTCATACACTCATCAGTAAAAAAACTTTCTTTTGCCGCTTGATAGTTTTGAAAGCTTCCATGAAAATCTAAATGATCTTGAGTGATATTCGTAAAAATTTTAGCCTTAAACTCAAGCCCTTCAATGCGGTTTTGTACCAAAGCATGTGAGCTTACTTCCATAATTAAAAATTCACATTTTTCCTTACTTGCTAAAGATAAAAGCTCTAAAGTTTGCAAAATAGGAGCAGTGGTTAAGCCTTTTGGAGAGATATTTTTATCATTTATAAAACTACCCCTAGTTCCCATCAAGGCACATTTATAACCTAAATCAAGCAAGATAGAGTAAATAGCCCCTGCAGTAGTTGTCTTGCCATTTGTGCCTGTAATGCCTATGATTTTTATATTTTCATCTATATTTAAAAGTTTCTTGCACTCAGCTATATTTATAACTTTTGCTTGTTTTTCTAAAGCTTGGTGAAGAAATTTTTCATTTTGAGCAGTTTTTAAGAAAAAACAATCTTTTTCGCATTCATTAGAATTATCACAAATGAAAGTATTTTCAATCTTTACTATCATAATTTAATTCCTTGATTTTCTCACTAAGCTTGATAAATCTATAATTAGAATAAAAATGCACCGAAACATCTTCCATATAGGCTACAAGCATATCTTTATAACCATGCTCTAAAAGTTTTTCTAAAAAATCCACAAAATCTTCTTTATCATTAATGATAAGTTTATTTGATATTATAACATTTTCCAAAGCTTGTTTAAACCCAACTTTTGCTTCACTAAGTAAAAAATCTTGATAACTCAACCCCTCAAAGTCTTCACTTTCTTCTTCATACTGCACACTTTGACTAAGACTAATGAGTTTTTCAATATCTTTATCTACTTTAGTATTTTTATAATTTTGCATAAAAAACTCAAAAAACACAAAGGCTTCTTCAGGGCTTTTTAAAGCTAAATCACAAATGTTGATAAAAGTTAAGAGTCTTTTATTTTTACGCTTTTCATAAGCAAGAGAAAAATACATCTTAGCGTTTTTAAAATCTTTTTTATAAAAGCATTCTATGGCTATTTTTTTATAATTTTGCAAATTCGCTTTCCCCGCCTGCTAAATTTACTATAGTTATATCTGGGTGTATGTCGATTTTAAGCTGTTTTTCTAAGCCATATTTCAAAGTCGTTCCACTTGAAGGACAACCATGACAAGCTCCGGTTAATTTCACATAAACCACACCATTTTTAACCCCTAAAAAATCAAGCCCACCACCATCATTTTCTAAAATATGCATAGTTTTAGCCAAACTTGCTTTTACAGGCTCGATTAATTCCTCATCACTAAAAGGCATATTCATAACTTTTCCTTGATTGTTTTTTAATTTAATTTTATCTTATTTGCCTTTAAAAAATGTAAATTATTGTTTATTTTAGACTTTTTGCTATACAATGGTAAAAATATTTTAGGATTTTGTATGCAAAAACGCACTCAAATAAAAGGTTTTGAAAAGCTCAAACTCATTTTTATACTAGGCTTTTTATCTGCCATAGCACCACTTTCAACTGATATGTATTTACCTGCTTTAAATGAGGTAGAAAAAAGCTTTCAAACCAATTCTTTTTACACTCAACTTTCTCTTGCAAGTTTTTTTATAGCCTTTTCTTTGGGTCAGCTTTTTTATGGGCCATTAAGTGATGTATATGGTAGAAAAAAACCTTTATATATAGGACTTTTTCTTTTTATTTCTTCAAGCATTGCTTGTGTTTTAGTTGATTCCATTCATGCTTTTATAGCTTTGCGTTTTTTTGAAGCTTTGGGAGGTTGTGTGGGTGTAGTTGTAGCAAGAGCTATAGTAAATGATGTTTTTGAGCTTAAAGAAGCAGCGGGAGTTTATGCTTTGATGATGGTTTTTACTTCTTTAGCTCCTATGCTCTCTCCTACTTTTGGTGGGATTTTGCTTGAGTTTTTTTCTTGGCGTAGTATATTTTTGACATTGTTTATCTTAGGTTTTATTTTATTTTTACTTGTTATTTTTGCCTTAAAAGAAAGTAACCTCAACACCCAAGGTAAAAAATTCAATCACAAAGAAGTTGCAAAAAGTTACAAAAAAATCTTAAAAGATCGTCGTTTTGTGGTGTATTTGCTTTGTGGGAATTTAATCTTTGCAGGATTTTTTGCTTATTTAACTGGCTCATCTTTTGTTTTTACGCGTGTTTTTGAACTCAGCCCTCAACAATACGCAGCCCTTTTTGGAGCTCATGCTTTAAGTTTTGTTATATGTGCTAATATAAACGCAAGGATAGTTCTTAAACTCTCACCTTATTATGTTTTACCAAGAGCACTTATGATGATTACCTTTTTAACTTTTTTACTTATTTTAGGAGCAACTTTTGATCTAGGTTTTTGGGCTTTTGAAATTCCTTTATGTTTAATCATAGCAAGTTTGGGTTTTATCCTGCCAAATACCACCACTTTAGCTATGGCAAGATCAAAACAAAATGCAGGTAGTGCTTCAGCACTCTTAGGGGCAGCACAATTTGCTATGGCGGGAGTGATGGCATTTTTAGTAAGTCTTTTAAATGCTAATACACCTATATTTTTATCGCTTATTTTAGGAACTTGTGCATTTTTATCTTTGATTTCTTATCTGAGTTTGATTAATAAAAGAAAGTTAAGTAAAATCAAAAAGAAGTTAAGCGTGATTTCTCACGCTTAATTAAGCAATATTTTTGAAAAGATTCACTGACTATATCGAACCTTTTTCAAAAAACTTTATATTTATTTTCAAAACACTTATAAACAATTTATGTTAAAATTTCTCATCAATCAATAAAGGCTTTATTAATGAAAAAAATAGCTACTATTTTTGCAGGAGCCGAAGGATGTGGAAAAACTACCTTGTATTATAATGAACTTGAAAAAAACAAAGACTTTGGGCTTAGAATCAACATCGATGAAATTGTAAGTAGCTTTGGCGACTGGAAAAATCAAGAAGATCAATTTAGAGCTTCAAGGATAGCCATTAAAATGCGTGAAAACTATATCAAAAAAGCTTATGATTTTAACCAAGAAACCACACTTTGTGGCACTAGCATTTTATCTTTATTCAAAAAACTACAGAAAAATTCTTACACTATAAATCTTTACTACATCGGACTAGACTCTCCAAGTACGGCAAAGCAAAGAGTTAAAATTCGCGTTGCTAAAGGTGGGCATGATATAAAAGAAGAACTTATAGAAAAAAGATACTATGAGTCTTTACAAAATTTTAACACCGTTGCTAAATTTTGTAATCACATTACTATTTTTGATAATACCCAAAATTATAAAAAACTCTTAGAATTTAAAAACAATAAACTAGAAGTATTTGAAACTACTAAATGGCTAGAACCATTAATGATAAATTTTAAAAATCCAAGTTTATAAATTTTTATTTTAACTTGTCGATATGCAAATCATGCTACTCACTCCTTAAGGCAAGAAAGAAGTGAGTTAGCAATAGATTGAAGGCTTCAAGGTCATCAAGTATTACAAGGCTACCTTGATAACCTTGTAAAGCTTGATCCCAAGGTTTTAAAAACCTTGGGTTAGAATTATTGTTTTAATTGAAGCAAAGTATTTAAAAGCTGATCACTTGTGGTAATCGTTTTTGAGTTTGCTTGATAACCCCTTTGGATTACGATAAGCTCAGTTAATGCACGACTTAAATCCACGTTTGACATTTCTATAGCTGAGCCTTTTAAGCCCCCTCTACCACCTTCACCAGCATGACCTATAGTAGGTGTTCCTGAGTTTGCTGTCGCTTTGAAAAGGTTATTACCCATTTCTTCAAGACCCATATTATTTGGGAAAGTAGCTAGAGCAACCTTAGCTAAAGCTAGAGTTTTACCATTTGTAAATTCTCCATAAATATAACCATTCTCATCAGTTCTTAATGCATCTGGCTTTAAGTTACCCCCTGTGTAACCATCTGTTTCTTGTTTAGTGGTAGCTGAGTCTTTATCATAGCTTGTTAAACCATCAAAACCACCTGTTGTACCAAAGTCAAGTTTTATAACTTGATCAGGTTTTGAGCCGTTATTTCCAGTGAAGTTTAATACATTTGGCGTATAGCTTTGAAGTGAGCCATCATTACCAAATCTTAAATTTCCTACTACTATGTTTCCTGGGGCTCCGTCACCACTAAAATTTATCTCTGCAGGCTCAGGTACTGAGATGATGATAGACCACTCAGCTCCACCATCTGCTGTTTTACTTTGCTTAGTAAATTGCACAGTTAGCTCATGTCTAGTTCCTAATGAGTCAAAAATTTCTATACTAGCAGTGTGAGCTGATAAATACATGTCTTGAGAGTATTTTTCATTATTACCTGCATTGAAATTTCCATCTAAGGCGCTAAACATTGCTGTAAATTTATCATTGGTAGAAATTTTATTAGCTTCATTAGAATAACCCGTAACTTTAAAAGTCATATCCTTGGAATTATCATCTAACTTAGGATTTGTAATTTTATATCTACCATCACTTTCTACCACTACTTTCACACCAACATTCGCATCAGTTTGTTCTCTTTGTCCACTTCCATCATAATCCACTGCAAATCTAGCATCTCTTTGTAAAAGCTCTCTTAAATCCTCTGTAGTATGAAAAGTTCTTCTTCCAGTCATATCGGGCCAAGTTTGCATATCATCAGCTTGTGGATTCTCTCCAATATCTACACTATTTGAACTATAAATATACTCATGAGCAGTAATAACACTTACTGGACCATTTTGATTTCCTAATATAAAATTATTTCCAGGATTAGGAGGAGTAACGGTTATAGGATCTGCTTGAGCTCCAGTAGTAACTTGACCGCCAGCAGTATTTGTAGCACCCACTGTAATATTTAAATTCTTAGATTTTGCTGTAGTTCCTGTGCTATTATCATTAGTAAAAGTCATTCTACCGTCTACTATAGAAGCTACTACACCTGTTTCTGATGTTTTAGCGTTAATAGCATTGATAAAAGTATCTTTTCCTACACCTGTAGCTGTTATTTGAACACCATTAATTGTAATATCCAATGTAGCAGGAACCTGAGTACCGTCTTCTCCAGTATAACCCCAAAAAGTATAATTTGTATCTGGCTGAAAATCTGCCTGATTAGCTGGCAAATCTGCAGCAAACTGTTGATCGTTTGTCCATTTTGCCTCTTTATAGCTTACCCATATGCCTTGCCCATCTCTTAAATTTAAACCCTCACCCTGAGCATTAAATACTACGCCCATATCAATACCTTTTTCAGTTACTTGGGCTCCACTTTTTGAAGTAGTATAAAACTCAGTATGGCCAGTATCATTTTCATCTACAGTTGTTCCAGTATCTTCCCTATGACCATGAGTAGAATCTAGTGCATAAATAGGTCTTTTAGCAGAAGCATTAGCACCTAGGGTATTACCACTATCCAAATTTGCTGTAAGGCTTACTGAAGTACTTGGTCTAGCAGGCATGCTCATACCAGGTGGGATCACTATATCGCCTACTGAGGTTGAAGAGTCGATTTGCCCTGTTTCTTGATTATAGTTCCAACCTTGAACGGTATAGCCGTTATTATCTACGAAATTTCCTACAGCATCTGTTTTAAAGTCCCCTGCACGGGTATAATACTGAGTAGTACCACCATCATTTGAAACGATGAAAAATCCATCACCATTGATAGCCATATCGGTGTTTTTATCTGTAGTTTGGATATTACCTTGAGAGTGAATTCTAGTAGTAGAATTTACACCTGAACCAAGTCCTACTTGCATAGGGTTTTTACCACCTAGGTTACCATCTGGAGCTGTAGCTATCTTAGAAGTTTGACTCATAAGCGTTGAGAAATCCGCACGAGAATATTTAAAACCAAATGTATTAACATTGGCTATGTTGTTACCTTCTACATCCATTGCGTATTGATGTGCTTGGAGTCCAGAAACCCCAGCCCAAAGAGATCTCATCATAATTAAATCCTTTAAAAAATATTGCTTTGTGAATATCTCACAATCTTCTATTGCTTATGCAGATATAAAGCAATAAGTGTTCCAAAAATACAAATAAAATGTTATTTAATTGAATACATATATTGCAAAAGTATTTTAGTAAAATAATGGAGAAATCAAGCTTTTAGTCAAAAATTAATGTCTAAATTTTCATAACAAATTGTTATAAAAATGCATACTATGTCTTTAAAGTGTAAAGTTTTTTTAAAATTACTCGATATAGTCAGTGAATCTTTTCAAAAATATTGCTTAATTAAGCGTGAGAAATCACGCTTAACTTTTATTTCTTTCTTTTAATTTAGCAATCACATCATTTAAACTCAAATCCGCATCAGCTAATAAAACATCTAAATGATAAAGTAAATCAGCTGCTTCATTTATCAACTCATCTTTATCTTTAACAGTAGCAGCTAAAGCCGTTTCAACGCCTTCTTCGCCTACTTTTTGTGCTATGCGTTTAGTGCCTTTTGAAAAAAGTTCAGCCGTGTAAGAAGAGCTTGCACAGGTACTTTTACGTGAATTAATCAGTCTTTCAAGACGCGATAAAAACACAAAATCAGCCTTTTTAGAAAGCGTTTCAAAACAAGAAGTATCACCCGTGTGACAAGTAGCCCCGCTAGGTTTAACTAAAATCAAGATACAATCTCTATCGCAATCAAGCCCCATATCTATAATATGCAAAAAATTCCCACTCTGCTCGCCTTTCATCCACAAACGCTCTTTAGTGCGTGAGTAAAACACAACCTTTTGGTGCTTAAAACTCTCTCTTAAAGCTTGTTCATTCATAAAACCTTGCATTAAAACTTCACAAGAATGATAATCTTGAATGATCACAGGAACAAGGTTATTAACCTTTTGCCAGTTAATGCTTTTTATGAATTCTTCTTCATTTATCTTCATAGCTTTTCCTTTAAATACGAATTTGTATGCCTTGATCTTTTAAAAATAGTTTTAATTCTTTAATATCTATAAGTTTTTTATGAAACACTGAAGCTGCCAAAGCTCCATCAACACCAAGTTTAAAAGCATCTAAAAAATGCTCTTTGGCTCCTGCGCCACCGCTTGCTACTAAAGGCACAGGGCAAATCTGTCTAACTTTAGCAAGTTGATCAAGATCATAGCCCTTTCTCATACCATCTTGATTCATCATATTTAGCACGATTTCACCCGCTCCTAGCTCACATACTTGCTTTACCCACTCTAGTGTTTTTTTACCGCTATGATGAGATTTGCTCTCATCTCCGGTGTATTTATAGACTAAAAGTTCGTTGTTTTCATCTTTAAAAGTATCTATACCTACAACTACGCATTGCACTCCAAAGCTTTTTGCAAGGCGTGAGATTAAATCAGGGTCATTTAAAGCAGGGGAATTAATAGAAATTTTATCAGCACCATTTGCTAAAAGCTCTTTTGCGTCATCTTCGCTTTTTATACCCCCTGCAACACAAAATGGTATAGAGATATTTTGTGCTACTTTGCTTACCCAAGTTCTATCAATGCGCTCATTTTTAGCTGAAGCGGTTATATCATAAAATACAAGCTCATCAATGCCATTTTGTGAGTAGAATTTAGCAAGCTCGATGATATCGCCCATATCTTCATGGTTTTTAAATTGCACCCCTTTAACTACTCTACCATCTTTTACATCCAAACATGCGATTATGCGTTTTGCAAGCATTCTTGAGCCTCCTTTATGCTAAATTCTTTATCAAGCAAGGCTTTACCTACGATGATACCACTTACTATGCCATTTAACTTTTTAAAATCTTCTAAGCTTGCCACGCCTCCGCTTGCTTGAGTTTGTAAATGTGGGAATTTCTCATGCAAAGTTTTATATAAAGTGATATTTGCTCCACTCATCGTGCCATCTTTAGAAATATCTGTGCATAAAATGTGCTTTACATCTTTATAAAAATTTAAAAGCTCAAATAATTTTTCATCGCTTGTTTTACTCCATGCATCAACAGCCACAAAAAACTCATCTTTAATGTAAATACTATCAAGCGCTAAGACTATATTTTCTACGCCAAATTCATTTAAAAGCTTTTGTGTAAAGGCTTTGTTTTTAACCGCTAAAGAGCCTATAACTACGCGTTTAACACCACTATCAAACAAAGCTTTAACCTCATCTTTAGTGCGAACTCCTCCGCCTACTTGAAGATTTACTTTGATTTTAGAAGCTAGGTTTTCTATGAGTTTTAGTTGTCTTTTACTAGGATCTTTTGCACCGCTTAAATCCACCAAATGAAGCCAAGTAATGCCTTGAGCCTCATACTCTTGAAATTTAGCCAAAGGGTCAAAGCTGTATTCTTGCTTTTTAGCATAATCACCCTTATAAAGCCTTACTACTTTACCATCTATTAAGTCTAATGCTGGAATGATTTGAGTTTGCATTTTTACCTACATATTTATGAAATTTTTTAATAACACTTCACCTGCTTCGCCACTTCTTTCAGGGTGAAACTGCACACCATAAAAATTGTCTTTGTTTAAACTTGCACTAAATTTGGTAGAGTACTCACACTCTGCGATGGTGTATTCATTTAAGCCCACACAATAACTATGCACAAAATAAAAATAAGCTCCATCTAAGCCTTTAAAAAGCTCATGTGAGCTAAAGACTTGATTCCACCCCATATGCGGGAAAGTAAAATTTGCTTTTTCTTGGAATTTTTGCGTATCAAAAGGCATAATGCCAAGTGTTTTTTGGTGTAATTCTTCTGAAAATTTACCCAGAATTTGCATACCAAGACAAATTCCTAAAAGTGGTTTTGTAGTAGTTTGGATAAAATTTTCTAAACTAAGTGCTTGTAAATTTTCCATTGCTTTAGCTGCTGTGCCAACCCCAGGAAGCAAAAGCTTATCTGCTTGTGAGAGTTCTTTTAAATCATGCGTGATGATACTTTTTTGCCCTAAACGCTCGAGTGCAAAAGCAAGTGAAGCTAAATTCGCACAACCTGTATCTATAATAGCTAGTTTCATATCATTCTCTCTTGAAATAAATTTGCTTTTGTTAAAACTTTCAAATCGTTAATCTTGTTTTTAATCATTTGAAAATTTTTCTCTAACTCTATTTTACGATTTACAGAAATTTTAATAAATTCATCTTCCTTTTCAAACCCTATAAATTTTCTATTTAATAAATTAGCTGCAATCCCTGTAGTCGAACTTCCACTAAATGGATCGCAAATTAACGAATTTTCATTACTTGCCATTAAAACTAATCTAACAAGTAAGGATAGTGGCTTTTGGGTGGGATGTTTGCCATTATTTTTTTCCCACGGAGCTATAGCGCTAAATTGCCATACATCTCGCATTTGCTTATTATCATTTAATTTTTTCATCAACTCATAATTAAATATATGTTTATGTTTAGGACTTTTTCTAGCCCATATAATCTGTTCTGTAGAATGAGTTAAATATCTACAAGAAAAATTAGGCGGTGGGTTAGTTTTTTGCCAAGTAATAATATTTAAAATTTTAAAATCAAGTTTTTGTAAAATTCTGCCAAGAGAGAAAATATTATGATAAGTTCCGCTTATTAAAATACTTCCAGTATCTTTAAGTGCTATTTTTGCATTTGAAAGCCATTTTAAGTTAAACTCATCTATTTTTTCAATATCATCACCTTTATCCCATTGCCCCTTATTTACACTTACTATTTTACCACTTTGGATACTCAAACCATCATTAGATAAAAAATAAGGGGGATCTGCAAAGATTAGATCAATTTGATTTTTAAATTGAGGTAATAATTTATTACAATCATCTTGATAAAGCTGAAAAAGTTTATCTTTACTTGTAAAAATAGACTTAGACATTTTTTACCTTTAAGATAAAATCATTAATATTGGAAAGATTATAAATTTCTACTTTTTCATAAGCTTCTTCAAGTTTATTTTTTGCATCTAGCCAACCATATCCATCTGTAATCCATATAAATTCATATTGAGGAAATTGATCGAATTTTGGAGCTAATTCTTGATAGGCTCTAGCGACTTCATTTAATTTACTCCCTCCACTGGTATAAAAATTACACTCTATACAGTAAATTTTATCTGAAGTAAAAATCACAAAATCAAATTTTTTAACATCTAAGCCAAATATTTTTTCTATCTCTTTTAAATCTTCTATTTTAACCTGTTTTTTAAAATTTAATTTAAAGTTTGTAAAAATATTACTTATTAAATTTTCCATAGCATTACCGCTACGATTTTTTCTAGCATTAGTATCAAGTCCTACTTCTACTCCAAAAACAAAATCATTTAAATCTTTAATTTTTTTATTAAAAAATATTACAAACAGTCCACTTTCATAAATAAACTCATAAATTTTATGTGGCGTTTTTAAATAAGAATTCATGTTACATATTTGGCCAAAGCTGTTAAATAATTTTTCATTATCAGCATCTCTAACTGCAATTAATAAAGGTAAAACACTAAAAGCTTTTGGATATTCTTTGAAAAGTATTTCAATTTTTCCTTTAAGTTCATTATCTCCAACACCTAATAATAAATTTAAATGATTTAAAGCGATTTCAATTTCATCTTTATTTTTCAAACATTTTTCCCAATCTACATAAAAATCTAAATGTCTATTTGTAGCTTGCAAACTATTTATAAATTTTTCAAAACTAAGTTTATTTTTCATATCACTCCTTTAGAGCTTGCTAGGTTTTCATTTTCTATTTTTATAGCCATTTTTAAAGCTCTTGCAAAGGCTTTAAAAAGTCCTTCGGCCTTGTGATGATCGTTTTTGCCTTTAACTTTTAAATGCAAACTCGCACCCATAGCATAACTTAGTGAGTAGAAAAAATGCTCTATCATTTCTGTGCTTAATTCTCCAAGCTTTTCTTTTTTAAATTTAGCCTTATAAACTAAATGTGGCCTATTGCAAAAGTCAATCGCACAACTTGCTAAGCACTCATCCATAGGCAAAACAAAGCCATACCTTGCAATGCCTATTTTTTGATCTAGTGCACTTTTGATAGCCTCACCCAAAGCAAGTGCGACATCTTCTACACTATGATGTTCATCAACTTCTAAATCCCCTTTGCATTTTATCTCTAAAGATATATTTGTATGCGTAGCGATTTGCTCTAACATATGATCAAAAAATGCGATATTTGTTTTTATATCAGCTTTTGCTTTTTCATTAAAAGCTATTTTAACTTGAATTTGAGTTTCTTTGGTATTACGCTCTATACAGGCACTGCGGTAATTTTGCAAAATAAAATCAGCGATTTGCTCCCAGTTAAAATCGTTTTTATCATATTTTAAACCTTGAATTTCAAGATTTTGCGCCAAAAGCATATCGCTGTCTCTATCGCCTATGACAAAACTTTTATTTTTGTCATAAAGTTTATTTTTGATATAGTTTTCAAGCATGGCAGTTTTTGGCTTCCTACAGGCGCAATTTTCATGCTCAAAATGTGGGCATATAAAAATATCTTCAAATTCTATACCACAACTTTGAAAAACACTTAGCATTTTTTCATGAGCCTTGTCAAAATTTTCCCTAGGAAAAGAATTTGTGCCTAGGCCATCTTGATTACTCACCATAACAAATTTAAAACCAAAATTTTTTAACTTTAAAAGTGCATTGATGGCACCTTTTTCAAACTCAAGTTTTTCTAAAGAATCGATTTGAAAATCATCTTTTGGTTCATCAATGAGCGTGCCATCTCTATCAATAAATAAAATTTTTACACTCATTTTAGACTTTCTAATCTTAAACTCACGGCATTTTTATGCCCATCAAGCCCTTCAGCTGCTGCTAAAATTTCCACCACAGGCCCAAGCTTTTTAAAGCCTTCTTTACTAAGTTCTTGTACAGTCATTCTTTTCATAAAATCAGCCAGCCCTAAAGAAGAATAAGACTTAGTAAAACCATAAGTTGGCAATACATGATTTGTTCCACTTGCATAATCTCCCATGGATTCTGGAGAATACTCACCTAAAAATACTGAACCTGCATGCATAATATCATCAAGCAAGCTAGATGGATTTTGTGTATGAATGATCAAATGTTCGGGTGCATAGTCATTTGAAATACTTATGGCATGTTTTATATCTTTTGCAAGAATGATTTTAGAGTGTGCTAAAGATTTGGAAGCAATTTCTTTACGCGAGAGTTTTTCAAGCTGTAAAGCAACTTCACTATCTACTTCTTTGGCTAGTTTTTCACTTGTACAAACTAAAATCGCTTGAGAATCTGCTCCATGCTCAGCTTGTGAGAGTAAATCTGAAGCTATAAATTTAGCATTAGCAAACTCATCTGCTAAAACTAACACTTCAGAAGGTCCTGCTTGCATATCAATAGCTACTCCATGATTATTAACTTGCTTTTTGGCTTCAGTTACAAAAGCATTTCCGGGACCAAAAATTTTATCCACTTTTTGCACACTTTGCGTTCCATAAGCAAGCGCTGCTATGGCTCCTGCTCCACCTATTTGATACACTGCATCAACTTCGCAAAGTTTTGCTACAAAAGCAATGGCAGGGTGTAGTGGTGCTGGGGAAGCTAAGGCTATAAATTTACATTTTGCAATTTTAGCTGGGATAGCTAACATGAGTGCAGTTGAAAAAAGTGGTGCTAAGCCTCCTGGTATATAAAGTCCTACTTTTTCAATAGCTCTTGTTAGCACCTTACAAGTTACCCCTTCAAAGGTTTGAACTTCTATAGTTTGGCTTTCTTGAGCTTTGTGGAATTTATAGATATTTTCATAAGCTATTTTAATAGCTTGTTTTAACTCATCATCAATTTGCTCTGCTAAATTACTAAGCTCTTCATCACTTAGTTTGATGGAATTTAACTCTACTTTATCAAATTTTATAGCCATTTGTTTTAAAGCTTCATCGCCATTTATTTTGACATCTTCAATGATTTGTTCTACTATGGTTTTAACCTGTGCATTAGCGCTTATAGCAGGACGCTTGAGTGCTAATTCTTGTTCGCTTTGGTTTAATTTTTCAAAATCAAGTATTTGCATTTTTATCCTTTAAGAGAGCATTTTTTCAATAGGTAAAACTAAAATCGCACTTGCGCCTTCTTTTTTCAAAGCTTCCATAGTTTCCCAAAATAAATTTTCTTGACTTACCATATGTAGCGCCACTCTAGCTTTATCATTTTCTAAAGGTAAAATCGTAGGTTTTTCAACACCTGGTAACAAGGCTGTAATTTTTTCTAGCTTTTCAATAGGAGCATGCAACATGATATATTTTGACTCTCTTGCTTGCATAACTCCATTAATCCTAATGAGTAATTTATCGATTAATTCTTGTTTATGTGAAGCTAAACTTTCTTTTCTTTGGATTATGCAAGCTTTTGACTTATAAATCACCATAACTTCTTTAAGCCCATTTGCTTTCAAAGTAGCACCACTTGAAACTAAATCACAAATTCCATCAGCTAAATTTGCACTTGGCGCTACTTCAACTGAGCCTGTTAGCATACAAGTTTTATAAGGAATGTTATTTTCTTCCATAAAACGCTTTAAAAGCTGTGGATAAGAAGTTGCTATGCGTAAATTTTTAAAACTTTCTATACCTTTATACTCACTATTTTCTGGCAATGCTAAAGACAAACGGCACCCACCAAAATCAAGCTTTTTAAGCATTATAAAATCTGCGTTTTCGTTTTTTGATTTTCTTTCTAGTTCATTTTCTTCTAAAACATTTTCTCCAACTATGCCAAGATCTACTACTCCATCAAAAATTAGCCCTGGTATATCATCATCTCTTACTCTAAGTAAATCAATAGGTAAATTTGTAGAAAAAGCAATCAAGCTTTGATCATGTATGCGAAGTTTTACACCTATAGACTCAAGCAAGGCGATAGAGTCTTTACTTAAACGACCTGATTTTTGTATAGCTATGCGTAATCTTGAATTTTCTTGCATTTTTTTCCTTTTTTGTAGTTAAAAAGATTAATAGTAGCAAAAAATGGATAAAAATACAAAAAATAGTAAGTAAATAAATAAAAATAAGAAGTTTTTAGCCTTTAAAAAGGCTAAAAATTAAGCTACGAATTCGATGAAAGCCATTTCTGCAGCATCGCCACGGCGGATTCTTGTTTTGATAATTCTTGTATAACCACCGTTTCTATCTGCAAATTTAGGTGCGATTTCTGTTACAAGTTTATTTGTAGCTTCTTTATCTTGCAAGCTAGCAAAAACTGCTCTGTGAGCATTGAAATCACCTTTTCTTGCACGAGTGATCAATCTTTCAACATAACCTCTTAATTCTTTTGCTTTAGGTAATGTTGTTTCTATTTTACCTGCTTTAATAATAGCAATGGTAAGGTTTTTTAATAAGGCTGCACGGTGAGTAGAAGTGCGACCTAACTTTCTATATCCATGTCTATGTCTCATTGATTATCCTTCATTTTGTGCTTTTAATTCTGTAATTTTTTTCTTTAGCGTTTCTTTTGCACTATCACTGAGTTTTGAATTTCCTATAGGAAAACCTATAGATTCCATCACACTTTTAATCTCATCTAAAGATTTTTTACCTAGATTTTTTAAATCTGCAAGTTCGCCTACACTCATTAAAGCAAGCTCACCGATATAAACCACATTTGCTTTTTCTAGGCAATTAAAGCTTCTTGCGCTTAAATTTAACTCAGTTATATTTTGAAGTAATTTTACATGTTCTACTTCATTATTTTGTGTTTGGCTTCTTACAACGCTTTGCGCATTAGTGATTTTATCAAACACCGATAATTGTTTATACATTGCTTCTAAAGCATTTTTAAAAGCATCACTTGGTGAAATTTGACCATCAGTTGTGATTGTAAAAACAACTTTTTCATAATCTGGGTTATCTTCAAAAAGCACTTTTTCTATATCATAAACTGCATGTTTTACCGGAGTAAAGAATGCATCAAGTGCTATAAATTCAGGATCTAAGAAATTTTGCACTTCTTCAGAAGGTACATAACCTATACCTTTTTCAATGATTAAGGTAAATTCTAAATCTGCATCTTCATTGATCGTTGCAAGATAGCTATCTGCGTTCACAACCTCAACAACATCGTTATCTAAGTCTTTTCCGCAAATTTCTTTTGGTCCTTTAAAACTAAAAGTTATAACTTCTTTTTCAGAATCTGTTTTTAGTTTAAATCTTAATTTTTTTAGATTGATAATAAACAATGCTACATCTTCAAGCATACCACGCATACTATCAAATTCATGTGCTACGCCTTTGATTTTAACTCCTGTTGGAGCAAAACCTACTGTGCTTGAATAAAGCAAACGACGCAAAGGATGCGCCAAAGTAATAGCATAGCCGATTTCAAAAGGCCATGCGCTTACTTTTGCTACTGTATCACTGATATTTTCAATACTAAACTCTGTCGGTGTATAAGCAGAAGTTGTAATATGTCTCATATCAAAAACCTTTATTATTTAGAGTACAACTCAACGATATATCTTTCCTCAACTGGAATGATAACTTCTTCTCTTTCAGGTTTTCTTGTAAAAATTCCAAATCTTTTATCTTTTTCTACATCAACCCAAGCAACTATACCAGTTTGAGCAGTAAGTTCGATCGCTCTTGAAATTTGAGGATTGTTTTTGCTTTTTTCAATCACTTCAATTTTTTGACCTGCTTCTACTCTATAACTAGGAATATCCACTCTTTTACCATTTACTAAAATATGTCCATGAGTTACAAGTTGTCTAGCAAAACGGCGTGTTGTAGCAAAACCCATTCTATAAACAACATTATCAAGTCTTTGTTCTAAAAGCTGGATTAAAAGCGCACCGGTGTTGCCATCTTTTCTAGCAGCTTCGCTAAATAATCTTCTAAATTGTTTTTCACTAACTCCATACATAAATTTAGCTTTTTGTTTTTCTCTTAATTGAAGTCCGTATTCGCTGATTTTAGCTTTTCTTTGTCCATGCTGACCTGGTGCGTAAGGGCGTTTATCTAAAGCACTTTTACCTGCTAATCTTCTTTCGCCTTTCATTGCCAAGCTTACGCCAAGTCGTCTTTCTAATTTCTCTACTGGTCCTCTATATCTTGCCATTATAATTCTCCTAAATCTTATATCTTATTCTTAGACACGACGACGTTTTGGTGGTCTACAACCATTATGAGCTAATGGGGTAATATCTTTTAAGAAAGTTACTTTAATACCTTCCATAGCACCTACACTCTTAACCGCTGTCTCACGACCACTTCCTGGTCCTTGTACTTTAATACCTACTTCTTTAATACCATGTTCTTTTGCTTTATTTAAAGCATCTTCTACTGCTTGTTGTGCTGCATAAGGAGTTGATTTTTTAGAACCTTTAAATCCTAAACCACCTGCACTACTCCAAGCGATAGCATTTCCCATTTCATCAGTTACAGTAACCATAGTATTATTAAATGTTGCACTGATATAAACTATACCTTTAGCTATATTTTTTTTAACTACTTTTTTCTTAACTACTTTTCTTTTTGCCATTTTCTATCCTTATGATTTTGCACCAACGGTTTTTCTCTTACCTTTTCTAGTTCTGGCATTTGTTTTTGTTTTTTGACCACGAACCGGTAAGCCTTTTCTATGTCTTAAGCCTCTAAAGCTTCCTAGATCCATTAATGCTTTGATATCCATAGCAACTTGTTTTCTAAGATCACCCTCAACCATATAGTTTTCTTGAATTTCTTTACGGATAGCTGCTGCTTCATCTTCACTTAGTTCATGAACTCTTTTATCATAAGAAATTCCTGTTTTATCTAAGATTTTTCTTGAAGTATGCAAACCTATACCATAAATATAAGTCAAACCATATTCAATTCTTTTTTTCTTTGGTAAATCCACACCTGCAATACGAGCCATAAATTATCCTTGTCTTTGTTTGTGTTTTGGATTTTCGCAAATAATGCGAACTACGCCTTTACGACGAACTACTTTGCATTTGTCACACATCTTTTTAACAGATGGTCTAACTTTCATGCTTTACTCCTGTTATTGTAAATTCCACTTTTTTTACAACTGCACCAGGTTTTTAGAGCAACCAACTATTTTCAAAATAAGTGGTGATTTTGAAAATACTTCTTCATACAGTTTTATTGCAATTTCTGCAAAAGTGCTAATTATACTTTACTTTTGCTTTTAAACAACTTAGACTTATTTGTATCTAAATGTAATACGACCCTTATCAAGGCTATAAGGTGTTAGTTCCACTTTAACTCTATCGCCAGGCATAATCCTAATATAATGCATACGCATCTTACCTGCAATATGACAAAGTATCACATGTTTATTATCTAATTCAACTTTAAAAGTTGCATTAGGTAAAGCTTCGATTACATTACCATCAATTTCGATAATATCATCTTTTGCCAATGCTTTTCTCCTTTCTACAAAATACAAAGCTATTATTTTATCACAATTTTTCTTTTTAAATTTTTAATATTTTTTACAAACTACGGCATTTTTTATTATAATTACCAAAACACTATAAAAGAAAGTATTTAAATGTTAAAAAGTTTAAAAAGAAAAGATTATAAAACACTTTCTTTATCTTCTTTGGGAGGAGCTTTAGAATTTTATGATTTTGTGATTTTTGTCTTTTTTGCTAATTATATTTCAAGAATTTTTTTTCCAAGCGATATGAGTGATTTTTGGAAACTTTTAAATACTTATGGAACCTTTGCAGCAGGATATTTAGCTAGACCACTTGGTGGTATAGTTATGGCGCATTTTGGTGATAAATTTGGCCGTAAAAAAATGTTTATGCTAAGCATATTACTCATGGTGCTTCCAACTTTTTCTTTAGCTTTTATACCTACTTTTGAAAGCATAGGTTATCTAGCTCCGGTATTTTTACTACTTGTTAGAATAGCTCAAGGTGTAGCTATAGGCGGGGAACTACCTGGTGCTTGGGTGTTTGTAAAAGAACATGCGCCTGATGGGAAAGATGGTTTTTGTGTTAGCGCTATTAATGCTTCTATGGCTTTTGGAATTCTTTTAGGATGTGCTGTTGCATTGGTAATTAATCATTGTTTTGAGCAAGAATCAATTTATGATTATGCTTGGCGTATTCCTTTTGCTATAGGTGGATTTTTTGGCATTATTTCTATATATCTTAGAAAATTTCTAGAAGAAACACCGATTTTTCAAAAAATGCATCAAGAAAATAATTTAGAAAAATTTCCGCTAAGGACACTTTTTAAAGAAAAAAATATTTTTTTAGACATCATCGCCTCTATGCTTTTAACATGGATGCTTACAGCTTGCGTGATTATACTCATTTTACTTATGCCAAATTTTATACCTGAGGTTTTAATTCTTGATAAAACAGATGCTATTTTAATACAAATGATTGCGATAATAATTTTATCTTGTGGAACCTTGCTTGCTGGAATTTGGGTAGATAAATTTGGCTTTTTAATCACTAGTTTGATATTTACAATAGGTTTTAGTCTTTCTTGCTTTTTTTATTTTTATTTTTTCTATGCTCAAATTTTACATTTAAGTATATATTTTTATTTTATTGCATGTTTTTTTGGTGGTATTAATGCCTTAGCGCCTATTTTAATGTGTAAAATTTTTAAACCAAGTATTCGCTTTAGTGGAATTTCTTTTTCTTATAATATAGCCTATGCTATAGCAGGTGGTTTTACACCTCAGCTTGTATTTATGTTGCATTCTTTAGCTATAAAACCTGAGAATCCTTTTATTTATGGAATTTTTATTTATATTTTATTTTTATCATTTATAACACTTCTAACCACTGTATTTACTTATAAAAGATTAAGATTTTAGTGCTATAATTAATAAAAATTATTAACTAAAAATTTATAAAATAAAGGAAAATGATTATGAAAACTTTTATTATTTTAATATTTTCTTTACTACCACTTTTAGCACTTGAAATGATTACCCCTTTGCCTGAAAGCGTTCCTTATGATAAAGAAAAAGCTATCTTAGGCAAAAAGCTTTACATGGATACAAGTTTATCAAAAGATAAAAAAATATCTTGTAATACTTGTCATGATATTACAAAATTTGGAGTTGATAATAAAACTTTTTCAACGGGTATTAATGGCATAATAGACGAACCATTTCATACACCTACAAATTTCAATGCTGTTTTTAATCTATCTCAATTTTGGAGAGGCAATGCAAAAGACTTGCAAGATCAAGCCAAACATCCTTTATTAAATCCCAAAGAAATGGGCTTAAAAGATGAAAATGAAGTAGTACAAATTGTAAAAGCTAACCCAATTTATGAAAAAGAGTTTAAAAAACTTTATGGAGAAATTAGCTTTGAAAATATAACACACGCTTTAGCTGAGTTTCAAAAAACCTTACTCACTCCAAATTCTCCTTTTGATCGCTACTTAAAAGGTGATAAAAATGCAATAAGCGAGCAAGCAAAAAGAGGTTACAATGCTTTTTTATCAAATGGTTGTATAGCATGCCATCAAGGTCAAAATATAGGTGGCAATATGTATCAAAAAATGGGAGTATTTGTACCTTATGATAATGGAACAAACTGGAAAGGGCGCTATGAGATTACCCAAGATCCTCATGATCAATTTGTAGTAAAAGTGCCAAGCCTTAGAAATATAGCCAAAACTGCTCCTTATTTTCATGATGGCTCCATGCCAACACTTGATGCTTGCGTGCAATTTATGGCTTATTATCAACTTGGTAAATTTTTAGAACAAGATGTGGTTGATGATATAGTTGCTTTTTTAAATTCTTTAACAGGAGAATACCATGACCCACTCAAATAAAAAATCTTTTTCTTTTTTAAAACAATTCATCGCTTTGTCTATAGTGGTTTTGGTGTTACTTTTAACTTTGACTTTATTTATCTTTAATACCTACAACACCACAAAAAGAAATTCACTCATCATGGGTTCTTTTCAAAAATTAGAAATTCTAGATACCAAAATAGATGAGATTTTTAAAAATAAACTCAATTTACAAAATTATGACACTAGCGTTGCTTTAATACAAGATTTTGAAAATACTTTAGCAATTTTAAAAGCCAATAAAATAGACACTAAAAAAATACAAACGATTTTTGAGAAAAAAAATGCTCAATTACAGCATTTTAAATCAGCTAATTCTATTGCTATAAATTCAAAACTTTATCTTTATGAAATTCAACAAGAAATCATTAAACAAACAAACAAGCTAGCACTTACTGCTCAAGAAGCTAGACAAATAGAATCTATCGGGGATATATTAAGCATCATAGGAACTATGGATATACTAGAACCTTTAGCACAAAATCGTCTCCAAAGTTTAGTAGCAAATTTAAACACAAACGATCCACAGCTTCCACAAGAATTATTTGAACTTTTTAGCACACATTGTAAAATGATACTAAGTCAGATTAAAATTTTAAAAGATAATTCTCAAAGTTTTCTTGATCAAGAATTACAAAAAGAAATCATATCTCATAAAAATTTCATTGCTCAAGAAATTAATCTTAACAACAAATACAATCTTTACACCGCTATAGGAATTTTCTTATTCACCTTAGCTGTATTGATTTTCTTCATACTTTTAACATTAAAAAAAGTAATCATACCTATATCTTTACTTGAAAAACTAAGTGCAAACTTAGCTGGCGAGCATGCGAATTTAAGTGCAAGATTAGATATTGATAAAAAAAGTGAATTAGCAACAAGTGCTGGCTATATAAACTCTTTTATACAAATAGTGCAAAATTCGGTTTTAGAAGCTATACAAACTGCAAATTCAAGTCACAAAAGCTCACAAAAGCTTTCTCAAAATGCTGAAGTTTTACAGCAAAGTTCACTTTTACAACATGAACAAATTTCTAATGTCCATGAAATAAGTTCTATCTTAGAAAGCCATATAGACTTAACACAAAATTTAGCTAAAAACACTATAAATGATATGCATGGTATGCAAGAAGTAATGGCTAAAGTTGAGCTTACACTTAAAGAATTAGTAGAGCTTATATTATTAAGCGGCGAAAAAGAACAAAGTGTTTTAAGTGCTATGGATATGCTAGTACAAAGTGCTGATAGCATAGTAGAAGTTACTACAACCATAAAAGATATAGCCGATCAAACCAACTTACTTGCACTAAATGCAGCTATTGAAGCAGCGCGTGCAGGCGAGCATGGACGTGGCTTTGCTGTGGTTGCTGATGAAGTTAGAAATCTAGCAGATAAAACCACAAAATCTTTAGTTGCTATAGAAACTACTGTAAGAACTATAGTGCAACAAATCAATGATAATAAAAGCTTGATGGATGGAATTCATCAATCCATGAATGATACCTCTAACAAAGCTAATATCTTGCAAGGTGAGGTTGGAACTTCTATAGAAAAATTAAAAACAAGTATTCATTCTACTAAAATCATGGAAGAAAAAAGTGATGAATCAAAAGCTAAAATGAATGAGCTAGAACAAAATATAGAAAAAGTAACCGAACTTGCAAATTGTGTTAAAAATTACTCCCTTGATTTAACACAAATTTCACAAGATGTTTTAGAAAATGCTTCTAAACTTTCAGAAAAACTAAAAACATTCGAGTAAGAAAGATTAAACTTTCTTACTTGGATAAAATATCTGCCTTACCATTTATAATAGCAACACAATGCTCATAATGAGCAGCATTTAAACCATCTTTGCTTCCTGCTTCCCAATTACCTTTTAAATGCACTGGCGTGCCATCTTTTTGACATACCATAGGCTCTATGCAAAATACCATGCCATTTTTGATTTTAGGTCCACTTTTTGCACTAGCACCTGGTTCTAAATAATTTGGAATTTCAGGCTCACCGTGTGGCTTTTTGCCTATACCATGACCACAATAACCCTTCAAAGGCACAAAACCTCTTTTAGCAATAAACTCACCAAGTTCATAAGAAAGCTCTTTAAAGCGCATACCCTCTTTGATAATATCTATAGCATAATACAAAGCATCTTTAGCACAAGCAATTAACGCCTCATCAGTAGCTGAAATTTTACCTATAGGTATAGTCCTTGCTGCATCTCCATAATATCCATCTATGCAAGTGCCCACATCAAGCCCTAAAATATCGCCTTCTTTTAAAATACGCTCATCGCCTACACCATGAATGCAAGCTTGATTAAGCGAGATACAAATACTGCCTGGAAAACCATACAAACCTTTAAAAGATGGTTTTGCACCATGATCAAGTATAAATTCTTCCGCTTTAATATCAATTTCTTTTAAACTCATACCTGGAACTATAATACCCTCTAGATAATCAAGCGTTCTAGCTACAAGCTCATTTGCTTTGCGTAGTTTTTCTATCTCTGCTGGTTTTTTGATTTCTATCATTTATATTTTCCTTAAAAATTTTTAAAAATTTAGCATTTATGCGCTTTTAAAAGCTTTAAATTTTTATGTTGTAAATTTATTTTAAATTTATAAAAAAATATTTATAATCATAATATTTTATTTATTATTTTAAATAGGAGTAAATGAGTATGAATCGGACTTTAAATACCCATGGGGGGGGGATAGCCTTTCTAAAAATACAAAAGAATGTGAACTTTTAAAAAATTCTCTTAAATTTTCTACTTTAGTTTTAAGTCTTTCTTTAGCTTTTTCATCTACAGAATTAAATGCAGCTGGGATCGGGGAACACGGAAAAAATGGTGGAGTCGTAACAGAAAAAGGTCAAGATGGAGCTAATGGAAATGCTTCTCAAAAAGATATTACCAAAGAATTTGATATTAACAACATAAACCAAACTATTCAAATAGATACAAGTGAGCAAAATAAAGCAAATGGTAAAAATGGAACAGATGGATTTAAAGGAAATTCTGGAACAGATGGAAAAACCACAGGCTATTCAGGCGATCAACACATAAATGGCTTTAACGGTGGAAAAGGATCAGATGCTACTAGTGGTGGAAAAGGTGGAGATGGTTCTAGTTTAGGTAATATAAAAATAACAGGTTACATCATCAAAGAAAAAACCAATCTTAGTGATAAAAGCTACACATTAGTTTTAAAAGGTGCCTCTGGTGGTAATGGTGGTAATGGTGGTAATGGTAAAGATGGTGGTAATGGTGGTAATGGTAGCGATGGAAAAAGTAGTGATTTTGGTTGGAGACCAACCAACGCAGAAGGTGGTCATGGAGGCCATGGTGGCGCAGGTGGTAATGGAGGATCTGGTGGTAATGGAGGTAATGGAGGATCTATAAGCGCTACTTTATTTCAAAACAGTGTAAACAATCCATTTGAGCTTTCTGTAAAAGCCATAAATGCAACTGCTACAGGTGGCAATGGAGGTAATGGAGGAAAAGGTGGCAATGGAGGTAATGGAGGAAAAGGTGGCAATGGAGGACACGCTCAATCTTATTGTATAACAGGTTTTTTTGGATGCTTAAGTCCTTTACCTGCCGTCGGTGGTAATGGTGGTAATGGCGGTAATGCTGGTAATGGCGGTGATGGCGGTGATGCTGGTAGTGCAGGTAGTGCAACCATCACAGCTATAGATATAGATGACAATAACAATGCCATAGTAATGATAGACAACATCAAGCTTTCATCTACTGGAGGAAATAAAGGACAAGCTGGATCTGGAGGAAATAAAGGACAAGCTGGAGCTGGAGGAAATAGGGGTGGAGCGAGTTCGGCTGGAGGAGATATAAGCGAAGGTAATCAAGGATGGAATGGCGCAGGCGGTAATGCTGGTAATGGAGGAACTGGTGGTAATGCCGAAGATGCTAAAGATGCCATTGCTAATGGTATAGATTTAAGCAATAGTACTCTAACTTTAGGCAGCGTAAGCGGTAGCGGTATAACCATAGAAACAAATGCAGCCAATGCTAGCAATAAAGAAGCATTTGGCATCAAAGCAAATAATTCAACTATCATTTTACAAGATAATCTAACCATAACATCAAAAATAGACAATGGTGCAAATTCAAACGATAAAAGAGGTGCAAAATTTGAAAATAGCACTTTAAAATTTGATAACACTAAGGGCTACAAAAGCTTTACAACAGACTCTTTGGTCTTAACTGGAAACAATACTTTTGAAATAAATATTGATTCACAACAAAAAACAGGAAATTCAATCAAAACAGATTATATAAGCAATAATGGAAATTTGAATTTAAAAATACAAGATGACTCTTTAGTAAAAGATATACAAGATGGAAAATACTCAAATATAGAAAATCCATACACCATAGATGTAAATCACGATATTATATCTTCTACAAACGGTGGCTTAAACAACATCAATATAAATTCTTTATCCAATGGTATTGACTTAGAAAACGAAAGATACTTGACCACATACGAGCAAAGTAAAACTGATAACAAAATAAGCGTAGATAGTGTTACCATAGATAAATCAAAAGCTGGAGTTGATGGCAAAGATGGAACAAGCCACAATGTTCAAGTTTTAAATCTAAACGGTAGCAAAACAGCTCTTTACTCTACAAATAACACCGGAACTAAAGGTGGAGATGGTACAAAAGGAACCGATGCTAAATTATATGGTGATGGTGGCCATGGCGGAGATGGTGGCCATGGACAAGGTTTTGTCATAAATGGAGTAAATGGCATAAAAGATGGAGAAACTTATACTATCGATAAAGATATTACCATAACAGCCAAAGGTGGAGATGGTGGAAAAGGTGCTGATGGTGGATATGCAGATGGACCTGATCATAAAGATGGAAGAACACAAGCAGGGCACGGAGGAAATGGTGGTGATGGTGGAAGTGTAGAATTGAATGGATTTTACGCTGAAGGAAGAAAAAATATTACTCTAAATTTAAATGCAGATATCACTCTAGATGCAACTGGTGGAAAAGGTGGTGAAGCTGGCAAAGGAGCTAGTGGAGATAAAGGTTATGGTGGTGGAGATTTAACCATACTTGATCCAAATAGAGATCAAACAGCTATAGATGGCATAGATGGGACAAAGGGCGAGGATGGAACTGCAAGCGCTTATGGTATACACATAGCAAATGGCTCTATACTCAATCTTTTTTCAGATAAAGATATAACTATTGATGTAAAAGCCGATGGAAAAGATGCTAAAGCTAGTTCACTATATGCTGATAATGCGACCTTAAAAGTTGGAACAAACCTTACCTTAAAAACCACAACTAGTAATGGAGCTAGTGGTAATGGAGCTACATTTAAAGATTCAAGAGTTGATTTCATACATGAAAATGGGGAATATCACACATTAACATCTGATACCATAAAACTAGAAGGTAATAATAATTTTATTTTCAACACAGACTATACAAAAAACCAAGGAGATAAGCTAATAGTGGATAGGTTTGAAGTTGATGAAAATACCGGAACTCAAACTGTTTCCATAAGAGATCAAGAAATCAATAAACAATTAGAACAAGGTAGTTTAACATCAGGTAGTTGGGATACAAATATAGTGATTATAGAGTCAAAAGAAAACTTTGATAATGGTTTAAAATTTGAGTCAAGCGGAAGTGGAGGAGGATATGACACTATAGACAAAAGATATGGAGTGGAACTCTCAATAAACCAAACCAACAATCAAGTAATAATAGACAAAGTAAGCATAGCAGAAAGCAAACAAGGAGAACATGGTAAAAGTGGTATAGGATATAACTTTGCCAATACCACAGAACTTTCAAAAAACAAATCTTTTAAAGAAGCATTAACATTTAATCAAACCGGAAAAAACGGTGAAAATGGAACAAGCGGTAGCGATGCTTATCTTTATGGAAGTGGTGGAAATGGAGGTCATGGTGGCCATGGAGAAGGATATAGAGTATTTGGATATAACATCAAAAAAGACACAAAAGCGAGTAACTCTATAGTTTTAAATGATATCAATATAGATATAAAAGCTGGTAATGGCGGAAATGGAGGTAATGGCGGAAAAGGTGATGGAGCTGATCATAAATACAATAATGGTAGCGTAAACAAAGTCCAATCTGGTAATGCAGGACATGGTGGTAGAGGTGGAGATGCCATAGGTATAGCTGTTTTAAATCAATCAGGAAAAGAAATAAATATTGATTTAAATGGGGATATTAACATCAAAACTCAAGCTGGAAAAGGTGGCGAAGCCGGCAAAGTTGGAGATATTACTAATGCTACTATCATCAATGAAGATGCTAAGTACCAACAATCTCAAGCAGGAAGCATAGGTTATGATGGGCTTGATGGACTTTCCTATGCAGTAGGATTAGCAGATATTGGAGGCACTCTAAATATAGGCTCTAAGGATGGAAATGTTCACACCATAAAAGTTTCAGCTTCTACCCAAGCAGAAAACAAAGACAATGTTAAAGCTTATTCTATTTACGCAGATGGCTCAAATATAAACTTTTTATCTAGCATTAACTTAGAAACACAGATCAATGATAATGAAGTTGGTAATGGAGCTTACTTTAATAATAGTATTATAAATTTTGGACACATTGACTTTCCTGTAAATAATACCGATGATACAGTAAAAAGTTCAAAATACGACTTCAGAACAGTAACAAGTGATAAATTTACACTAGCTGGAGATAATTCTTTTGGTTTTTACACTGATCTAGCCAACAACACTGGAGATAGCTATGTTATAACAAAAGAAATTGATTTTAAAGCTTTAAATAAACTACACATTAAAATTTTAGACGATGCTAGTGCAGGATTATTTGATGATAAAAATCCTACTACACAAACAATCACTGGAAATCACACACTTATTGATTTAAGTCAAGTTGAAAATAAAGACAAGCTCAATTTAAAAGATTTTATTCTTGCTTCTAATCAAACAGTAGAAAAAGATCATGGCGCTATACGTTACACTATAACACCAAATATCGATCAAAATCAAAGCAATGGAAATATATATATTGATAGATTAGATGTAATCAATAATAACATAAGTTCGTTAGTAGATCCTTCAGAAATTGTTAAAGCTGTAATTGACAATGCATTTTTATTAAACAGAATGCACCTTTTTAATCAAAACCAACTTTCTGAAAGATTTAGATTGCTTAAAGAAAATGAATATTCAAAAGGAGGAATGTGGACACAAGCTTATAATTCACATTTTAATCAGCACACCAATGTTTATAGTCCTAGAGAAATAGACAGTATTTACACAGGAGTAAAATATGGTTTTGATGAAATTATAAATTATCTTAACTTTAACATGATGACCGGTGTTCATCTAGGATATGGAACCTTACATTCTAATCTAGACAAATTAAGCAGTTCTGAGATTAATAATTTTTCAACAGGTATGTACTCTGCAATGTTTTGGAAAAATGGAGTATATCTTGAAGCAGACTTTGCTATAGATCATTACAAAAGCAAAATATCAGCAAATCAGGCAGGAAGTTTTGAAACTAATAGTGCAAAATTCGATAATCTTGCGTATTCTGCTGGTTTTGCACTTGGAAGAAAATTCTATTTACCAAATAATGCATTCTTAGATGCTTATATGGATATTGATTTTACCTATTATCAAGATCACGATGTTAAAACATCTAATGGCATAAGAATGCAACAAGATGATTATAGAAATCTTGGTATTATGGCATCTGTTTTAGTTGGTCAACAATACAATGAAGGAAAATCTATGGTTTATCTAAAAACAGATTTCGGACAATATTTCTCAGATGCCAAAGATCAAGGCAAACTCCAAGATCCATTAACTGGAAATTGGGATTACAAAACAGCAGATTATTCTCATGCTTTTGCCAATGCTATAATAGGATTTAAAGCAAAACCTAGCAATAAAACCGAAATATCTTTTGAGATAAATCGTTACTTTATGGAAGACATGGATGCAAACTATGGTTTTAGAGGAGAATTTAGATATCTATTTAACTAAAAATTCTTGAAGATTTAAAATCTTCAAGAATTAACATACACTTGTAAGATTAGTAGCTAAACCACCTAAGGAAGTTTCTTTGTATTTTGAGTTCATATCCTTGCCGGTTTCATACATAGTTTTTATAACCTCATCAAGACTTACTTTTGGAGTTGATTTTCTACTCATTGCCATTCTAGCAGCCGAAATAGCTTTAATCGCTCCAAAGGCATTTCTTTCTATGCAAGGAATTTGCACTAAACCACTTACTGGATCACAAGTTAATCCTAAATGGTGTTCCATCGCAATTTCAGCAGCATTACAAGCTATCTTTGCATCAAAACCCATCACAGTGGCCATAGCTCCTGCTGCCATAGAACTTGCACTACCAATTTCAGCTTGACAGCCAGCTTCAGCACCACTTATGCTTGCATTTTTCTTATAAAAAGAACCTATTAACATAGCAGTTAGTAAAAAATTAATAGCCTTTTCATCATTAAAACCAACCGTATGGTTTTTAAGATAAAGCATTACAGCAGGCACAACAGCACAAGCTCCATTAGTTGGAGCAGTTACTACTCTAGCTCCACTTGCATTTTCCTCTGCAATAGCAATAGCATATAAAGAAATAAAATCAATAATCCCCAAAGGATCGCTTGTCATAGCCAAACGCTCATTAAGCCCTTTAGCACGGCGCTTTAAGTGCAAATTTCCTGGAAGAAAATCTGAACTTGGATGAATACCATTATAATAAACTTCTTGCATTACTTCCCAAATTTCTAAACAATAAGCTCTAATTTCTTCTTTGGTATGAAATTGAAGCTCATATTCATAAGAAAGTTTTGCTAGATCCCATGATCTTTCTTCACAAATTTTTAAAGCATCACTTGCATTGTTAACATCAAGTTCTAATTTAGTATGTTTTTGCTCGCAAGCTCCGTCTTTGTGTTTTTGAAGCTCAGCTTCACTCATAACAAAACCACCACCCACTGAATAATAAATTTCTTCAGCAATGATTTCTCCATTTTCATCATAAGCGCTTACTTTTAACCCATTTTCATGTAAAGGTAAAAAGTCTTTTTCAAAAATCAAATCTTTATCATAATCAAAATTTAATTCTTTTTGAGCATTTAAAACCAAAATTTTATCTTGTAAAATTTTATTAAACACACGATCTTGCAAAGCAGCGTTGAGTTCTTTTGCTCTTAAGCCGCTCAAACCCCATATAATAGCCTTATCACTTAAATGGCCTTTACCAGTAAGTGATAAAGAGCCATAAAGTCTGATTTGAATTTTTGTAATTTGTGTGATTTTATCTTTAATCTTTTCACAAAACATATTACCCGCTAGCATTGGCCCTAAAGTGTGAGAAGATGAAGGACCAACGCCAACTTTAAATATACTTAAATTACTACTCATTCACTAACACCTTAAAAAGTATAAATTACAGTAATAATTGTCAAAATACCTGTGATAAATACAAATGCATCTAAAGCTTTATTTTGGAATTTTTTCATTTTAGAAACAGTGTAAATTGCAATCATAGGCATTAAGAATAAGATTGCAGCAATAATTGGACCACCTAAGCTTTCAATAAAACCTAAAATGCTTGGATTTACATAAGCAGTAATTAACATAACAATATACATTACTAAAGTAGAATAAACTGCGATTTTTTTCAAATCAGGATTTTCATTACCTGCTAATTTGCAGCATTTTCTAACTATACCATAAGCACCTTCTCTAGCACCAAAATAATGACCAAAGAATGAACTAGAAATTGCTAAAAATGCGATTAATGGACCACCATAAGAAATAAATGGATTATCAAGCTTATTAGCAAAATAAGAAAGCACAGGTATGTTTTGCGCTCTAGCTTCAGCAAGTTCAGCTGGAGTTAAAGAAAGCACACAAGATACCACAAAAAACATAACAAAAGCAAGCAACATTACAGAGGTTCTAAGCAAAATTTGATTTGCTTTTTGTACCGAATTTTCAGGATATTCTCTTTTTACACTTAGAGAAAAAGTAGAAATAGCCGGTGAGTGATTAAACGAAAACACTAAAACTGGTAAAGTTAGCCACACTATAGTGATAAATTCTTTCGTACCAGGAATAGCACTAAAACTTTCAAATGACCATTGTGGAATAAGATATAAAGAAAATAAAAATAAAATAGCACATAAAGGATACACAAGCCATTCGCATACTTTAGTGATTAATTCTTCACTAAAAAGCATAATAAGCATAAAAATACTTACCAAAACAAAAGCAAAAGCAGCTCTATAAAAAGGAAGTAAATTAGCTATAGTTTTTCCTTGCTCATTAACACTTGTTTGATACATAGCACTAATTGCACTTGCAAAAGAACCATTTGAATCTAAAAGTGGTAAGAATTGATTATAAATAAAACTCTCAAAAGTATTAGTTATACCTACACAATACGCTAAACAAATTGGGAAAATTGCAAAGAAATAAAGCACAGAAATAAAAATACTTACTTTTCTACCAAAATACTCTTCAGCCGCATGAGTAATGTCTTTATCATTACCATTTGCTTGGCATACAAAACGACTTAAGGCTCTATGGCTTAAATACACCATTGGAAAAATAATCAAAGCCATCACAACAACTGGCCAAAAACCACCAACACCTGCCTTAATAGGTAAAAATAAAATCCCCGCACCAACTGCAGTCCCAAAAAGAGAAAGCATCCAACGCGTATCAAAAGAATTCCACTTAAGATTATCCACATTTTCTCCTTGTAAAAAATAATAAAAAAAGCTTTTACCTAAAAAAAACTTTTTGTATTATTTTACAAATATGCTCTGGAGTAATTTGGCATAATTTTTTCTCTTTCATTTAAAGCAACTGCGGCTTCATTTGCAAAATTTGGATTTCTTAGTAATTTTCTACCATAACAAACCAAATCACACACCCCACCCAAAAGCAAAGCCTCGCCTTCACTAGCACTATTTATAAGACCTACACAAGATATAGGAATTTTAACAACTTCTTTTAAGGCCTTAGCATAAGGAGCTTGATAAAGTGGTGCTATGTTTGGCACTAAAGAAGGTTTATTGATATTTCCTCCTGCTGAAACATCTAGCATATCAACGCCTAATTTTTCTAAAATCAAGGCAAGTTTTTTACTATCTTCTAAATTCCAACCACCTTCTTGCCATTCCGTAGCTGAAATTCTTACAAATAAAGCAATATCAACTTCTTTTTTTATGCGCTTAGTAATATCACACAAAAGACGTATTCTATTTTCAAAACTACCACCATATTCATCATCTCTTTGATTTGATAAAGGCGATAAAAACGAACTAAGCAAATATCCATGAGCACTATGAAGCTCTACTGCATCATAACCTGCTTCTTTAGCTCTTTTAGCACTTTGAATAAATTCTTGCTCAATTTGTAAAATTTCATCTTTGCTTAAAACATGAAGTTTGGAAAATTTTTCACTAAAAGCTATATTGCTTGGGGCTTTTGATATGGCTTCTTTACACGAATTTTTACGGCCACTGTGATTTAGCTGAATGGCAATTTTAGCACCAAAATGATGACAAAGCTCAACAAGCTCTTTATGTCCTTGAATTTGAAAATCTCCCCAAAGACCTATATCATTATCAGCTATTTTTGCATTTTCATTAATCGCACAAGCTTGAACTATGATAAGCCCAATACCACCCAAAGCTCTGGCTCCATAATGTATCAGGTGAAATTGATTAATCTTACCATCTAAAACTTGTGTTTCATACATATCCATAGGGGGCATTACAATGCGATTTTTTACATAAAAATTTCCAATCTTTAGCTCACTTAAAAGTAAAGACATAATACCCCTTGAAATATTTTTATATTACTATAATAGAAAAAAATTAATTTTTCTTAAAATACATTGTATTTTTAATTGATATTGTAAATTTTAATAATTAATTATCAAAAAAATATTTTTTGAATATATTTTTTTATCTTAATAATAATATTTCAAATGTTAATTTTTCTATTTTTTTCAAAGAAAATGAAAATTTAAAATAAAAAAGTGTAAAAACCACACATTTTAGTCAAATAAGCTTTTCTCAAAACACTTTAGCATAAAGCTTTTGCGGTGCAAGGGCGAATAACCAAATGCTTTAATTTTTTCTATATGAGCTTTTGTACCATAACCTTTGTGTTTATCAAAATCATAATGATTATATAATTTAGAAAAATAACACATTTTTTGATCACGACTTACCTTGGCTAATATACTAGCTGCTGAAACTTCTTGTACTTTCATATCAGCTTTAATCATGGTTTTTATACCTAAAACCCCATAATTTAAATTTCCATCATATAAAATCTCATCTTGATTAAAGTGTTTTTTTATGATTTTTAAAGCTAGTTGCAAACACTGACTAAGCCCCAAAGTATCAATCTGCAAAGGCGAAAAAGCAAGGATTAAAAAATTTGAGCTAGAAAGAATTTGCTCGTATAATTCTTCTCTTTTTTTTGCGCTTAGTTTTTTAGAATCAGCCAAACCATCAATATTTTTTAAAAGCTTGCAAGCTCCTATGTGCATATCTCCAGCCAAAGCCCCGCGTCCAGCCTCATCTACTCCAACTAAAGCCATTATCTTTCCTTTATAATGCTATATTTTTCTACTAATTTTTCTAAAGAATAATTCATATTAGCAGGTGAACTTGAAGGGAGTTCAAAAAATTCTTGTTCAGGATAAAATTTAGCAAAATATTTACTTGCAACTTTACCTAATACACAAATTTTTTCTATATTTGCCTTATCTAAAATCATATTTATATCATTTGCTTTAGCATAAGAAATAGTTTTATCATCTGAATTTTTTATCTTACAACTTGCTATAACATCCCAAAGTGCTATATGATTTGCTTTTAAAAAAGCTTTTTGAACTTGTACTGTTTTTAACTCACACTCAAATAATATTTCAAAAATACGCCAAAAACGATTTTTGCTATGTTGATAATAAAAATTTTCTTCTCTTGATTTAATAGATGGGAAAGAACCTAGTATTAAAACTTTTGAGTTTTCATCAAAAAAAGGTTTGAAAGGATGAGTTAGAATTTGCATATTAGACCTTGATAAAAATAAAATATTTTATCATTTTTATCAAGGTTTTTAAAATTATCCTAAAAATTCGCGTTTGAAGTATTCTTTTGGAGCTTTACATAAAGGACAGGCATTTGGTGCTTTTTTACCACGGTGTATATGCCCACAAACTTCACAAACCCATAATTCTTCTACTTCTGAATTAAAGAAATCTTCTTCTTCAAGCATTTTTTTAAGCGCTAGATATTCTCTTTCATGTTCAATTTCTACTTTGCCTATAGCTGTAAATAATCTTGCTATATTTCTTTTGCCCTCATCTTCTGCGATTTTTGCAAAATTTGGATACATAGTAGTATGCTCATAGTTTTCGCCCTCTGCTGCGCAGATTAAATTTTTAGCAGTTTCTTCTAAAGCTTTACCATCTACTAATTCATGATAAGCTTTAAATTCAGCTCTTGCGTGCCATTTTTCATTTTCTGCAGCTTCTCTAAAATGTTTTGCAATAGCATGCCAACCTTCTTCTTGAGCAATATCTGCAAATAAATCATATTTATTTCTTGCCATAGATTCGCCAGCAAAAGCTTTCATTAAATTTACAGCTGTTAAATCTTTAGTAATACACTCCATTTCTTGACCACAGCAACTAAGCTTTCCACCACCTACATTTTGTACTTCTACTTCATTGCCACATTTTTGGCATTTATAACTTTCATATTGTTTCATTTAATATCCTTGTGATTAATTAAGTAAGATTTTTATTGAAAAATCCACCCAAATGTTATTTTAGCATTTGGGTGTTAAAGGTTTTAGTATTTTAAGAAATATTCTTGGATTTTCTTAGGATCGCTTGTTTTAGTTAGAGCAAGCATTAATAATACTCTAGCTTTTTGAGGACTCATATCACCTGTATCAATAAAACCAAGTTTTGCATCAGCATCACTTACTGCAACTCTACCAGCTACTACGCGTGAGCTTACCGCTACATTAAGACCCTTTTTAAGCAACTCTTTTAACACATCTTTTTGATAATCATGAATACTACCAGCACCTGTTCCAGCTACAACTATACCTTTAGTTCCATTTTCAAACAAAGCTTTTGCTGCAACACCGCTACCATCATTTGCATAACTATAAAGAATATCTACTTTTGGCAATTCTTTTAGTTTGCTAACATCAAATGGAGATTTTTTGGTGTGTAATTTTGTATTAGTATTATAGAAAAATGCTTTTCCATCTACTATATAACCCATATCACCCATATCTGGTGAGCTAAATGCATTTACATTTAAACTATGAGTTTTCATAACGCCTCTAGCACTTTGAATTCTATCATTCATAGCCACCATTACGCCTTTATTTTTTGCTTGAGGATTTGCTGCTAATGCTACAGCGTTGTAAAGATTTTTAGGACCATCTGCACTAATTGCAGTTGATGGGCGCATTGCACCAACCAAAACAACAGGCTTGTCGCTTTTTACGGTTAAATTTAGGAAATATGCAGTTTCTTCCATAGTATCAGTACCATGAGTAATTACAACTCCATCTACATCAGATTTTAAAAGTCTATTAACTTCTTTAGCAAGTTTTAGCCAAATTTCATTTGTCATATCTTTGCTATCAATATTAGCAATTTGATCTCCGCTAATTACTGCCAAATCTTGAATTTGAGGCACTGCCTTAATCAAAGCATCAACCCCCAAAACTCCAGCTGTATAACCTGTAGTAGCTACTGAACTATCAATCGAACCAGCGATGGTTCCACCTGTAGCTAAAATCGCAACTTTTGGTTTTGCTTCCAAAATTCCTGCTCCTAAACTTAGTGCCATAGCTGCACACATTAACATTTTTTTCATGTTAGTCCTTTCATTAGAAATGATAAAGATTATAATGCAACTATGTTTAAATAAAAATAAATTATAAATATAAAAAATACTTTAGTAAATAACCATTAATTTAAAGCCATAAATTTGCAATTTTTTTTAGTTTTTCTACATCACTTGAAGCATAAAATTCAATATTAGCTTCTTCTTGGATTGATGTTAAGTTAAATTCTTGCTGTAATTGCAAAGCTATAGCTTCACCTGAATGAATAAGTTTTGTGTTTTTACCAAAATACTCTTCCAAAGAATGGGCGATTAAGGGAAAATGTGTGCATGCTAAGATTAAAGCATTAGGATGAAATTTGAGCTTATTAAAATAATACTCAAAAGCAGCTTTTAAAAAATCTCCTTGAAAAATCCCTTCTTCAACCATAGGTACAAAAAGCCCAGTTGCTTTTTCTTCCACTTTTAAAAAACCTTCTTTAATTAAAGCTTGTTTATAAGCGTGAGAATCCACAGTAGCTTGTGTTGCAATGACTAATATATTAGAGTTTTTATCTTCTAAAGAGTTTTTAACCGCTAAAACTCCTGCTTCTATAACCCCAAGAACCGGAAATGGTGCATTTGCTTTTAGAATTTCTAAAGCATGCGCACTAACTGTATTGCACGCAATGATAAGCATATCTACTTTTTTTTCTTTGAAAAATTCTAAAGCTTCTAGAGAAAATTTAATGATGGTTTCTTTATCTTTAACCCCATAAGGCACTCTTGCAGTATCCCCATAGTAGATATATTCTTTAAAAAGTTTTGCTTGAAGTAAAGATTTTAAAACACTAAGCCCACCTACACCACTATCAAAAACGCCTAGTCTCATCAAAATCCTTTAAAAAGGAAGAAAGTAGAAAATCTACTTTCTTATAAGCCTACTGCACTTAAAGTTTGGTATTTATTCATATAAATTTGGGCTTCAATTTTTCTCATTGTATCAAGTGCTACTTGAACTACAATCAAAACAGAAGTTCCACCAAAATAAAAAGGCACACCAAACAACTTCACAATAAGCCATGGTAATGTAGCTACAAGCCCTAAATAAATAGAACCTGACAAGGTAAGTCTTGACGCTACTTCATTAAGATAATTTGCAGTTCCTTCACCTGGTCTAATACCTGGTATGAAACCACCTTGTCTTTTAAGATTTTCAGCTATATCTTTCGCATTAAATACAATTGATGCATAAAAATACGCAAAGAAAATAACAAGCAAGAATGTTAAAATATGAAAGAAAAATCCATTTGGATTTAAAAAGTCATAAATTTTTAACACATATTCATTTGTACTTGTTTGTAAAATAGTACTTGGAAACATCAAAATCGCACTTGCAAAAATAGGAGGAATAACACCACTTAAGTTGATCTTAATAGGTATATAGTTCATAATACGTTTGTTTTGATTTTGCATGATTACTTTTCTTGAGTAAGAAATAGGAATTCTTCTTTCTCCAAGTTCTACTACTATAATAGCCCAAATAGTAAGTAAAATTACAACTAAAATGGCAATGATAGTCAAGAAATTCATCTCACCTGTATTTACCAAATTTACTGTTCCACTAATTGCACCTGGAATTGTAGAAACAATACCACCAAAGATAATTAAAGAAATACCATTTCCTATACCGCGTTGAGTGATTTGCTCACCTATCCACATCAAAAGCATGGTACCTGCAAGCATAGAAACAGCAGAAAGTGCGATAAAAGTATTCATATCAATCATAATGGCTGATTGACCTGCTTTTCCATGAAGACTTTGCAAGCCTATAGAAACGCCTATACTTTGTATCAAAGTGATAGCTATAGTAGCATAACGGATAATTTGCATATATTTTTGCATACCATCGCGTTCTTTTTTCATTTTTCCTATATTAGGAAAAGTTGCCGCTAAAAGCTCCATAATAATCGAAGCAGTAATATAAGGCATAATGCCTAGAGAGATGATGCTAAGTCTTTCAGCAGCACCTCCACTAAACATATTAAACAAGCCTAATGCATTAGATGCATTAGAATCAAAAAATTCCTTGATAACACTGACATTAACCCCCGGAACTGGAACATAAGCTAATATTCTATAAGCGAATAAAAAAGCCAATGTTATGAGAATTTTATTTGTCAATGTTTTATTCATTATTTTTGTCCGCTAAAAGTAATCTTCTCGTCTTTAATTTTACTAGCAAGATCTTTAGCGCTTGCTCCAATAAGCTTAACTTTATTTACATTTTTTGAAAGCTTATGAATGCTATTGATTGTTTCAAATGTAATTTCGCTAAGCTCTTTGATTGCTGTGATTTTTTCAACATTAATCACATAAGGTTTTTCAAATTTAGAAGTAAAGCCTACCTTTGGTAAACGTCTTTGAAGTGGTTGTTGACCCCCTTCAAAACCTCTTTTTTCATTATAACCTTTTCTAGCAGTTTGGCCTTTTCCACCTTTAGTAGAAGTTTTACCCATACCACTACCTTGACCACGGCCTATTCTTTTGGTTTTATGTGTTGAACCTGGTGCTTTTGTTAAATTCATTGATTATCCTTTAAGCATTGTAAGTGCTTTGATAGTAGCACGCACAACATTTGCTGAATTATTTGAACCTAAAGACTTAGTTAAAATGTCTTTAATACCTGCAAGTTCCACGATAGGACGTGTTGAACCACCTGCAATAACCCCTGTACCTTCGCTTGCTGGTTTAAGTAAAATTCTACTTGCGTTGTATTTTACTTCTACATCATGAGGGATAGTTGAACCTTTTGTTTTAACTTCAACAATGTTTTTAAAAGCATCATCAACTGCTTTTCTTATAGCATCTGGAACTTCTTTAGCTTTTCCATAGCCCACACCAACTAAACCTTTTCTATTTCCAACGATAACTAAAGCAGTAAATCTAAATCTTCTACCACCTTTAACAACCTTAGTAACCCTGCCGATATCGACGATTACTTCTTCAAATTCTTCTCTATTATATTTTTCCATCGATCTTCCTTTTGGGTTATAGTTTGATTCCGTTTTCTCTTAGTGCTTCAGCTAAAGCTGCAATCACACCATGGTATAAATAACCATTTCTATCAAACACTGCTTCTTCTATGTTTTTAGCTTTTAAAACTTTTGCAAATTCAGCTGCTATTTTTTTAGCGCCTTCTTTATTTGCTTTAACACCAATTTTTCTTCCATCTACTGCTGCTAAAGTTACTGCTTTAACATCATCGATAGCTTGGATATATAAAGTTCTGTTTGATTTGAAAACAGAAACTCTTGGAAGAGCTTGTGTTCCTGAAATTTTTGCTCTAATTCTTTTTTTTCTTTTAATTCTTAAAGATATTTTTCTTTTTAATACATTTGCTCTCATATTCTATCCTTACTTCTTAGATGTCTTACCAGCTTTGCGGATAATACGCTCATCTGAATATTTAACACCTTTTCCTTTGTAAGGCTCAGGTGGTCTAAATTCACGAATTTGAGCAGCAACTTGACCTACCACTTGTTTATCACTACCTTTGATAATAACATTGTTTTTATCAACAGTAATTTCTATGCCTTCTGGAATAGCATAGTTGATAGGATGAGAAAAACCTAAAGCAAGTTCAAGAACTTTACCTTTTAACGCAGCTTTATAACCAACACCGTTGATTTCTAAAGTTTTGCTAAAACCATCAGTTAAACCGATGATGATGTTTTGAGCTAAAGCTCTATAAGTTCCCCAATAAGCTCTACTTTGTCTATCTTCACCTTTAGGAGAGAAAAGAATTTGTCCTTCTTTAATCTCAACATTAACATTTGCTTTTGTATCAAGCTCTTTTGCTAAATTTCCTTTTTTGAATTTTAGCAAGTTACCTTCTAATTTTACTTCTACTCCACTTGGAATAGCAACTGGTTGTTTACCTATACGAGACATTCATTTTTCCTTTTTACTTGTCTACGATATGACTACTTTATAAGAATGGATACCGAATACCATAAAAAGTAGAAACTCTTACCAAATAGTACATAAAACTTCGCCGCCAACGCCCGCTTTGTAAGCTTCGTCGTTAGCTAAAACACCTTTTGAAGTGCTTACTACGATAGTACCATAACCGTTTTTAAATCTTTTGATCTCATCTTTGCCTTTATAAACACGACGACCAGGTTTAGAAATACGCTTAACTTCGTTAATTACGCTTTTACCTTTTTCATCGTATTTTAAAACTACATTGATGAATTTCTTTTTATCCTCTTCAATAACATTAAAGCTTTCAATATAGCCTTTAGCTTGGAAAATTCCAAGTAAAGCTTCGATAACTTTAGAATGCAAAAGTTGAGTAGTTTCTAATCTTCTCATCCCTGCATTTCTAATTCTTGTTAGTGAATCTGAAATTAAATCATTTATCATGGTTCTTTCCTCTTACCAACTTGCTTTTTTAAGACCAGGAATTAAACCTTCATTTGCCATTTTTCTTAAGCAAACTCTACAAATTCCAAAATCTCTATAAACTGAATGTGGTCTTCCACAAATTTGGCATCTAGTATACCCTCTAACGCTAAATTTAGGTTTGCGGGCAGCTTTTGCAATCATTGATTTTTTAGCCATATTACTTTCCTTTTGCAAATGGCACGCCAAATAATTCTAATAATTTTTGTGCCTCTTTATCTGATTTTGCTGTTGTAACGATAGAAATGTTCATACCATGAGTTCTTAAGATTTTATCATATTCAACTTCTGGGAACATTAACTGCTCATCTAAACCAAAGTTATAGTTTCCTCTTCCATCAAAACCATCTCTTGGAAGACCTCTAAAGTCTTTAACACGAGGAAGAGCTATAGTAATAAGCTTATCTAAGAAAGCATACATATTGTCTTTTCTTAATGTTACCATTACACCTACTGGGAAGCCTTCTCTCACTTTAAAACCAGCAACTGATTTTTTAGCTTTTGTGATAACTGCTTTTTGTCCAGCGATCAATGAAATAGTATCTGCAACATTTTGTAATACTTTTTGATCTTTTGCTAATTCCCCAGCACCTACACTGATTACAACTTTTTCAATAAAAGGAATAAGCATAGGATTTTTGATGTCAAATTCTTTTACTAAAGCAGGTTTGATATTTTGATCATATTTTTCTTTCAATCTCATCATCTTATTCTCCTGCCTTTGCTACATTTGAAATATCCATTGGCATTTCTTTATTGATAAAACCGCCGTTTGGATTTTTATCACTTGGCTTAACAGCTTTTTTAGCGATTTTACAACCCTCAACAATTACTTTATTTGTTTTAGGAAATACTGCTAAAACTTTACCTGTTTTACCTTTGTCATCGCCTGCGATAACTTTTACCATATCATTCTTTTTAATTTTTAATTTCATTACAACACCTCCGGTGCTAGTGAAACAATTTTCATAAAGCCACCATATCTTACTTCACGACCTACTGGTCCAAAAATACGCGTTCCGATAGGCTCTCTTTTAGCATCAAGAATAACTGCTGCATTTTCATCAAAACGAATTAAAGAACCATTATCTCTATGAATTTCTTTTTTAGTTCTAACGATAACTGCTTTTACTACTTGACCTTTTTTAACTTTACCATTTGGTAGAGCTTTTTTTACAGATGCAACGATTACATCACCAACAGTAGCGTATCTTCTTTTACTACCACCTAAAACCTTAATACACATTAATTCTTTTGCACCGCTATTATCAGCAACTGCAAGCCTAGTAAAACTTTGAATCATTACTCAACTCCTGCTGATACTATAGTTTTTAAGCGAAATGATTTTCTCTTAGAAAGTGGTCTACATTCAATAGCAACTACAGTATTTCCCACTTTAAGTTCATTTCTTTCATCATGAATTAAATATTTTTTAAAGCGTTTTACGATTTTTCTGTATTTTGGGTGAACCACTTTTCTTTCAACCAAAATTGTTGCTGTTTTATCTCCAGCAATTTGAACAACAACGCCTTGAATTTCTCTTTTAAATGCCATTTTCTATCCTTATTTTAAAGCGCTAATTGCAGTATTGATTCTAGCGATGTCTTTTTTAACTTCGCTAATCTCTTTAGGATTAGTTAGCTGCATTGTTTTTAGCTTTTGTCTTAAAGTAAATAAAAGCACCTTTTTTTCTTTTAGCATTGTTGCAAGCTCACCTGCTGTTTTATCTTTAATCTCAGTATATTTCATTTTGGCTCTCTCTTGTAACAAACTTAGTTTTAAATGGCAATTTGTGCATCGCTAAAGTTAAAGCTTGTCTTGCCATTTCTTCATTAACCCCTGCCATTTCATAAATGATACGACCTGGTTTAATGTTCATTACCCATTCCTCAACTGCACCTTTACCTTTACCCATACGAGTTTCTAAAGGTTTTTTAGTTAGAGGTTTATCTGGGAAAACTCTAATCCAAGTTTTACCTTGTCTTTTTACAAAACGAGTTAAAGCAATACGAGCTGCTTCGATTTGACGTGAATTAATACGGCCAGCTTCAGTTGCTTTTAGGGCAAAATCACCAAAAGTAAATTCAGTCCCTCTGTTGGCATAACCTCTGTTACGCCCTTTCATCATTTTACGATATTTTGTTCTTTTTGGCATTAACATGATTATTTACCTCTTCTTGCTCTTCTAGTTTTTTTAGCTGGAGCGTTTTCTTCGGTTTTTTCAGGTTGAACACCCTTTTGTAAAACTTCACCTTTGAAGATCCATACTTTAATACCTATATTTCCATAAGTAGTATGTGCTTCTGCAAAACCATAATCGATTTTTGCTCTTAAAGTGTGAAGTGGAACACGACCTTCTAAGTACCATTCAGTTCTTGCCATTTCAGCACCACCTAAACGGCCTGAAACTGAAACTTTAATCCCTTTAGCACCTGCTTTTTGCGCTCCTTGAATTACTTTTTTCATTGCTCTTCTAAAAGCAATTCTTTTTTCAAGTTGAGTAGCAACACTTTCAGCTGCAAGCTGAGCTGAAGCACCTGCTTTTCTTTCTTCTTTGATATTGATATTAACTTCTTTTTTGATTAAATCTTGAAGTTCTTTTCTTAAAATATCAACATCACTACCTTTTTTACCAATAATAATCCCTGGTCTTGCAGCTACAACAGTTACTCTTAATTTTTTCGCTGTTCTTTCTACAAGAATTTGGCTAATTCCTGCATAATAAAGTTTTCTTTTTAAGAAAGTTCTGATTTTATAATCTTCACCAATATTTTCTGCTAAATTAGCTTTTGTAGGAAACCATCTTGATTCCCAATTTCTATTAATTCCTAGTCTTAAACCAATCGGATTTACTTTTTGTCCCATATTAGCTTTCCTTTTTCACTGATGCTTTTTTAGCTTTTGTAGTTTTTTCAGCACTTGCTTCTACTTTACTAACTTCTACCAAAATGTGTGAAGTTGGCTTTCTAATACGACTAGCACTTCCTCTAGCTCTTGGTCTAAATCTTTTTAAAACCGCACCAGCATCAACACGACAACTTGAAACAACAACTTCATTTGCTTCAAATCCGCCATTTGCTACAGCACTTGAAATAGCATTTGCTATAAATTTAGCACCTTTATTTGGCATAAATTTCAAACTAGCTAATGCAAGCTCTGCATTCATACCTTGAACTTCTCTAGCAATCAATCTCGCTTTAGTTGGAGATAATCTTATGAATTTAATTAACGCTCTACTCATAAATCTCCCTTACTTACCTATTTTTTTCTGAACAGAGCCTTTGTGACCCTTGAATGTTCTAGTAGGTGCAAATTCACCTAATTTGTAACCGATATGATTTTCAGTAACATATACTGGGATAAAGCTTTTTCCATTATGAACATTAAAAGTTAAACCTATCATATCAGGTATAATAGTGCTGCGTCTTGACCAAGTTTTAATTGGCTTACCATCGTTAGCTTTTTTAGCAGCGATGACTTTTTTCATTACATGGTCATCAACAAAAGGACCTTTTTTTAGTGACCTAGCCATCTTACTTTCCTTTTCTTCTTGAAATTATTAGCTTATCGCTAGCTTTTTTACGGCGAGTTTTAGCACCTTTAGTTGGTTTACCCCATGGAGTAACTGGATGACGGCCTGAATTTTTCTTACCTTCACCCCCACCGTGCGGGTGATCAACTGGGTTCATCGCAGAACCTCTTGTTTGAGGACGAATACCTCTATGGCGATTTCTACCAGCTTTACCAATAGTCACGTTTGACCATTCTTCATTACCAACTTCACCGATACTTGCCATACATTCAGCTAAAACTTGTCTCATTTCACCACTTGCAAGTCTTAAGATAACGTATTTTTCTTCTTTACCCATTAATTGAGCATAAGCACCTGCTGAACGGATCATTTGACCGCCTTTGCCTGGTTTTAACTCGATATTGTGTACGATAGTACCCACTGGGATATTTCTTAATTTCATTGCATTACCTGGTTTAATGTCAAGTCCGCTTTCAGCAGCACAAACAACATCACCAACACTTAAACCTTTTGGTTGTAAGATGTATCTTTTTTCACCATCTCTATAAGAGATTAATGCAATACGACAATTTCTGTATGGATCGTACTCGATTGCTTCAACTTTACCTTCAATACCAAATTTTCTTCTTTTAAAATCTATAATTCTGTAAAGTTTTTTAGCACCTGCTTCTTTATGACGGCTTGTGATTCTACCATTATTGTTACGACCTGCATGAGCTGGAAGTTTTACAAGTAATGAACGTACACTAGCTTTTGCTGTGATATCATCAGAGCTTACACCTGTGATATATCTTCTACTTGGAGTATATGGTTTATAAGTTTTAATTGCCATCTTATGCCTCCGAACTTTCTAAGCTCACACCTTCTGGTAGCTTAACATAGAATTTTTTAAAGCTATTTCTTTGACCTTCACGACCTCTAAAACGCTTTACTTTTCCATCCATTTTTAAAGAATTAATTCTTACTGGAGTTACACCAAAATATTCTCTTAAAACTTCTTTTAGACCATTTTTAGTCATTTTTGGAGAAGTTTGAATAACTACAACACCTTGCTCTTGAAGGTTTAAGCTTTTTTCAGTGTAAAGTATTGTTTTTATATCAGTAATATCTGCCATTTTAACCCTCTTTTACGATAGATTCAAGCGCTGCTTTTTCAATGATAACAGCATTAAATACAGATACTAAATAAGCATTTACTTCGCTAATATCAACTACATAGCAATTTGCTAAGTTTCTAAAAGCAAGAAGTGTTTTTTCATCTAGTAAATCTTTTACAATTAAAGCATCTTTTAAACCAAGCTTTTTAATAACTGCATTTGCATCTTTTGTTTTACCGCTTTCAATGCTTAAACTATCTACTGAGAATAATGCATTGTTTTGTGCTTTATCAGCCAATGCTCTTTCAAGCGCTAAGCGTTTTTGTTTTTTATTAACTTTTTGGAAATAGTTACGATTGTTTGTAGGACCAAATGCCACAGCACCACCAACCCAAACATTCGTTCTTGTTGAACCTGCTCTTGCACCACCACGACCTTTTTGTCTCCATGGTTTTTTACCACCACCGCTTACATCGCTTCTACCTTTAGTATGAGCTGTGTTTGCTCTAAGGCTAGCAAGATAAGATTTTACATATAAATAAAGGTTGTGAGGATTAACTTCTGCATATTTTGCTGGAAGATCGAGTTCACTAGCTTTTTCAAATTTATCATTTAAAACAGTTACTTTACTCATTTTGCAATCCTTATTTTACCCATAGCACCATTAAATCCTGGTACTGCACCTTTTACTACTAAGATGCCATTTTCTTCATCAAATGAAACTACTTCATTTTTAACAGTAACTTTTACATTACCATAGTGACCCGCCATTTTCATACCTGGTTGAACACGACCTGGCCATTCGCGGTTACCGATTGATCCGTGACGTCTGTGGAATCTTGAACCGTGACTTGCAGGACCTCCGGCAAATCCGTGTCTTTTAACAACCCCACTATAACCTCTACCTTTAGAATTAAAGCTTACTTTTAAAATAGAAGCTTCTTTTAAAGGATTAAGATCAATATCACCTGCTTCTGTATTTGCTACTTCTAAAGAAGCAAATCTATTATATTCAGCTGAAAGATTGTATTTTTTTTGCTGACCTGCAATGCATTTATTATTTGCTTTGCCTTTTACATAAGCAACCAAAGCTTTTCCATTTTCTACTTCACATACTTTAGTTTGAACAAGTTTAAGTAAGGTTACAGGAATGCTTGGTGTGCTGATTGTTCTACTCATACCAATTTTTTCTACAATGTATTCCATATTCTATCCTTATTTACCCATAGCTCTTACTTCAACATTGACCTCTGGAGCCAAGTCAAGCTTAGTGAGTGAATCTACTGTATCTGGAGTAGCTGCTACAATATCAAGCATACGAGCATGAATTCTCATCTCAAATTGTTCGCGTGAATCTTTATTGATGTGTGGAGATTTCAAAACTGTGTATCTTTTGATTTTTGTAGGCATTGGCACTGGACCTCTGATGTCAGCACCTGTTCTTTTAACAGCTTCTACAATTGCTGCAACTGTGCGATCTAGAACTCTGTGGTCATAAGCTTTTAGCTTAAGCCTGATTCTTTCCATATTTTTTCCTTTGTAAAGAACTCGTTAGACCCATAAGAATCTAACCACCATATAAAATGATGTTGAGATTATATAAAAACATATTTTGCTATGTCAAGAAATTTATGCATTTTTTTTAATTATTTTCCTTTTTAAAAGGATAAAAATTAAATTTTATAAATTTTACAAGATTTTTTATACATTAAGAAAATCTAAGAAAAAATATAGTATGATTTCAAAATCTAAAGGGGCATTAGCTCAGCTGGGAGAGCACAACGCTGGCAGCGTTGGGGTCAGCGGTTCGAACCCGCTATGCTCCACCATTTAGTATAAAGAAATCTATGAAATCACTACAATTTTTTTACGATAATTACCCAAAATTTCAAAAATTTGATGAAAGAAAAATTCAAATCCAAACCCATAAAAACATCATCATAAAAGGTGGTTTTGCAAGTGGTAAGAAAAATTTGATTTTAAATTTTTTGTCTTTATATAAAGCAGAAAATATACTCTTTATTGATTGTGATGATTTAAAATTTCAAGCAAATGCTTTAATAAATTTAAATTCGTTTTTAACTTATAATCCACAAATTAAATTTCTAGCACTTTGTAACTTTACTCATGATTTTGACTTTGCTAGTTTAAAACATCTTAATTTGCAAATCATAATAAGCGTTTGTGATAGTAATTTTTGCTTAGATCAGTTTGAAGAACTTCATTTAGATTATTTAGACTTTGAAGAATTTTTAAGCCTAAACAAAAAATATGCTGACACTAAAACCATGGTAAGTTATTTTTTACACACAGGACGCAATGTGATTTTAAATCACAACTTTAACACAAACTCATCATACTTAAAAAGCTTTTATACCCCATTAGAGCTTACTATACTCAAACAAATCGCCTTAGAACTTGGGAGTGAATTTAGCGTTAATGAGTTATTAAAAACCCTAAAAAACAGTATAAAAATTTCCAAAGATACCTTATATAAAAGCATAGAAAAACTAGAATCAAACTACACTTTGTATTTTGTAAAAAATCTTGAAAAGAATTTAAAAAAAGTATATTTTTGGGACTTTTCACTAAAAAATTCTCTAAGCATACAAAAAGACTTTAGTACTTTGTTTGAAAATTTAATTTTAAGTGAGTTGTTTAAATTTAAACAAGAAATTTTTTATACTAAGCATTTTGATTTTTACTTACCAAGTCTTAAAAATGCATTTTTATGCTCACCCTTTAAAGATAAAGATTTACTTAGCTTAAAAGTCAAAAAAATCCTTAGTAAAAATCAACTTGCACTTTCGACTATTTATATCATCACGCTTTCACAAAGAGATGAGTTTTTCGTTGAGGGGGTGCGCGTGATGATTTTACCTTTTGATGAGTGGGCTTTGGGTAATTAATCAAACTCATCAAGCTTATATTGCTCGATGATAGATAAAATAAGCTTAGTGTAATTACTTTTAATCTCTGAATATTTTTCTAAGTGGCTTGCCGCTTCTTTACCATCAAGTTTTTCATTTTGATTTATAGCATCCCACCGCCAAGCTCTAAATTCCTTATAAGCATCGTGGCGATTTAAATTAAGCAAGTATGAATCCACGCTTTCTTGCAAGCTATCAAATATACGAATTTTATGAGTTTTACCCTCGCCTCTTTCCTTTGGCACTAAACCTTTTTCACCCCAAGTCCATTCTCCAAATAAATTATTTGCCTCTTTAGCAAAACGACTTGTACCAGTTGCACTTTCAATAATAGCTTGAGCTATAGCTAAAGACTTCGGTACCTTTTGGACACGCATTTGATATTCTTTGTGATCATATAAATTTTTAACACGGTATTTTTCTTTTAAAGACCATAATTTTTGCACAGCATTAGTATTTAGCTTTCTAAAATTATTTTTTATAGCTTCTTTAAAGAAAAATTCTATAAATTCTTTTTCCTTTTCTATCTCTTTAAAAGAAATATCCAATAAAGCATTGATTTTTTTGATAAAAACCTCACGCTTTTCTTTTATACTTAAAGCATAATATTGCTCATCAAAACCTGCTATAAATTCAGCTTTTAAAAATAAAACACTACTAAGCAAAATTATAATCAGCTTCAAAACAGCACTTTACCTTTCCTCTAAAAAATATTTGATCTTCTTCTAATCTAAAATACAAACTTTCATTACTTTTTGGCTTTACCAAAATATCATCTTTTACCTCTTGATTTAAATACGCTAGATAAAAACAAGCCCCCATACCCGTACCACAAGCTAAAGTCTCATCTTCTACCCCGCGTTCATAAGTTCTAACTCTTATAAATTCATCATCTTCTACTTTAGCAAAGTTAACATTTGCATTGTATCTTTTACGCACTTCTTTGCATAAATTTACATCAAATTCGTTTAAATCATCAACAAAGGTTACTATATGCGGAACACCAGTATTACAGCCTTGCCAAATTCTACCTTTATACTCAAAAGCTTCTTTAATATCCTTTACCCCGCTAAGTTTGATTTCAACTATATCATCATCAACAAAAGATTTTATAAGTCCTGCACCGGTTAAGAAATTTAAATATTGAGATTTTTTCAAATAATGATGAGCAAAATGAGCTGCTGCGCGTGAGCCATTACCGCACATACTTGCCTTGCTCCCATCACAATTATAAAATTCCCATTCAAAATCATATCTATCATGAGGCACAACTACTATAAGCCCATCAGCGCCTATGCCTTCATAACGATTACAAAGAATTTTAGCTAATTCGCTACGATCTTTTTTTTCACTATCTGCAAACACCACAAAATCATTCCCGCTAGCACAGTACTTGTAAAATTTCATTTTTCAACCTTTAAAGTGTGTTTTAAAAAATTTAGCACATTTTTCTCAAAATTTTCATAACCTGAGGTATTTTTTATCACAAAATCTGCTTTTTTTAGTTTTTCTTCTATATCAAGTTGTAAATTAATTCTTTTTAAAGCTTCGTTTTCATCTAAATTATCTCTTTGCATTAATCTTTGAAGCAAAAGTTCTTTTGGAGCATAAATTAATATACTTTTTCCTAAATTTTGATAGTGATTGTTTTCAAAAAATAAAGGCAATTCTATAAAAAAAGCCTTGTTTTTTTTATCTAAAATTTGAGCTTTTTGTAAAATAACTTCTTTGATTTTAGGATGTAAAAAATCTTCTAGCTTTTTTTTAGCATTTAAGTCATTAAATACAATAGTTCCAAGTTTTTTTCTATCTATTTTTCCTGCTATGATTAAATCATCGTTATCAAAAAGCTTAGCTATGGAATTTGCATTTTCATTTAAAAGCTCATGAGCTATCACATCTGCGCTTAAAGTATCAAAACCCAAATTTTGAACTATTTTTATAAAGCTTGACTTTCCACCCGCTATACTTGAAGTTACAAAATAAGCATTTTGCATAATTTAGCCTTAAAACATTTTTAGTTAAAATACCTTTTAAATTCTTAAAGGAAGATAAATGAATATAAGCTATGAAGATGCGGGCGTAAGTATAGACAATGGCAATGCTTTTGTAGAAGCAATCAAGCCTTTAGTAAAAGAAACTTTTAATGAAAATGTTTTAGGTGGCATAGGCTCTTTTTCAGGTGCTTTTGCTATGCCAAGTGGTTTTAAAAATCCTGTTATGCTAGCAGCAACTGATGGAGTGGGCACGAAGTTGCGTCTTGCTATTGATAGTCAAAAATTTGACACCATAGGCGAGGACTTAGTAGCAATGTGTGTGAATGATTTAATTTGTAATTTTGCTACACCTTTGTTTTTTCTAGACTATTATGCAACTGCAAAATTAGATGTAGAAGTAGCTAAAAAAGTCGTAGCAGGAATTGCTAATGGTTGTAAAAAAGCAAATTGTGCCTTAATAGGCGGAGAAACTGCTGAAATGCCTGGAATGTATCATAGCAATGATTTTGACTTAGCAGGTTTTTCAGTGGGTATGGCCGAAAAAGATGAAATCGATAGAAGAAATTTTGTAAAAAATGGAGATATTTTACTAGCTCTACCTAGTAGCGGGCTTCATTCTAATGGATATTCTTTAGCTAGAAAAGTACTATTTGAAGCACAAAAGCTTAAGTTTGATGATAAAATAGAGGGTAAAAATTTAATCGATATTTTACTTGAACCTACAAGAATTTACGTAAAAGACTTTTTAAAATTAAAACCATTCATCAATGCACTAGCTCATATAACAGGTGGTGGTTTAGTAGAAAATTTACCTAGAGTTTTCCCAAGAGGAATAGGCGCAATTATTAGAAAACATCATCTAAAAACTCCTGAAATTTTTTACCAAATAGGCCAAAGTGTAGAAGAGGCTGAAATGTATAGAAGCTTTAATATGGGTGTGGGTTTAGTTATGGTGGTAGATCCATCTAATGTAGGAAAAGTTTTAGAAAGCTCAGATGCTTATGTAATAGGCGAAGTTGTATTAAATGAAGGGGTAATACTAGAATAATTCAACTCCCCAGAGCTTACTTAACACACATTAAGCTTAAAAGCATTAAAGCAATAAACTAAAGCTTTAAGCTTAATGTCTTAGAGTTTGCCTAATAAGGAGTTTTAATTTTAATTTAACATACTACTTAAAAGATATAAACTAATATACCTTAAACTATTACTAGATTATTTTTTTTCAAATCTTTTTTTGTTGTTTTGTAATTTTATTTCAAGCAAACTCTGGGCAATTAATTAAACACTAAGCCTTAAAAGGCTTAGTATATTTAGAATATAAAATCAAATTGCAAATACCCTGTATGAGAATGAGCATTGTTTGCAAAAGTGCCATTATAGTTAAATGACATATCTAAATCTTTTGCTAAAGAAAAGATTAAAGATGCACCAGCATATTGATAAGTTCTTGGTAAATCTAAAGTTTCACTTGCTTTTAAGTTTGCAAAGTTTACTCTTGAATCTACTTCAGGATTGAAGTTAATTCTTGCACCTGCTTCAAATGAAGTGCTAATTTGTGGGTGCCATTGATTAAACCATTTAATTGATGCTGTACTTGAGAAAAGATTTAATTTACTTTCATAATATCTTTCATGATTTAACGCACCTTCTCCATGCATACTAAATGCTTTTGTGAAACCACCTTCATAGTTTAATGATACTTCAGGTGTAATAACATTATTGATACCATCTAAATAAAAATTCATACCAGTACCTATACTTGCTCCATAACCATAAGTATCTGTATTACCATTAGCTTCTTTTTTTCCTTTATCGATGAATTTTTGTACATCATTTTTAGTATAAGCTACTTTAGTATGTGCTTTAACGAAAGCTTCTTTCATTTCATCTTCTAATAAAAGATTAGAATATTTCAAACCTGCATAAACTGTTTGCATTTTTAAAGAGAAATAATCTTTAGTATCCATATTAGCTTCTTCAGTTCCTAAATAAGCTCCTAGCATACCTATATCTCTTAAGGTATGAAAACCTGCTACTATACCTTTAGTATGTCCTTTAGAATAATCACTTGTTCCTAAAAGTTTAATACTATTTGATGAAAAATATGGCAATACAAAGCCATGATAATGTTCATCTGTGCTAAATCCCACTAAGTCTTTGTTTTTCTTATGATCATGTACTCTTGCATGTTTATATGCCATTCTTGAAGCATCATCCATTACAGTATCAATAAAGAATGATCTCATTATATAGGTATTAACTAAAGTTTGAGCCATAACAGAACCCACACCAGCACTTACATCAGCTAAGGTTTTATAAGTTCCTGAAATTGGATCATAAACTAAATTTAATAAATCATTGTTTGAACCAACATTACCAGGTTTACCTACTCCACCGCTACCGCTTGTATTATTATTAACTATATTATCAGGATTGATAGGTTTAGTTGCATCATAGTTTGGAGATGAAGTATCTACTGTGATATTGTCTATATTTGTAGAACCACTACCACTACCACCTACATTAATAACCCCATCAAAGCTACCATCTTCATTTGGCTGAACCACCCAATCACCTACATTTACATTACCACCACCATTATTAGTGATGTGATTACCATTGCTATCAGGTTTAACTGTACCTTGGTTATCTATGTTAATATCATTATTACCATTATTAACTATACCACCACCTATATTACCATTAGAACCATTTGAGATAGAAGTATTACCACCGTTTTCCCCTACAGTGATAGATCCACCTAATTCTCCATCATTTTTAATATCTAAATCACCATTGTTATTTTCAATAGAACCGCTGATAGAACCACTATTATTAATTGAGCCTAATTCTCCATCATTTTTAATACTACCACCTATATTACCATTACCGCTATTAGTGATATTACCCACAGAAGAACCTGATCCTACACTCACATCACCAGTGATTTGTCCATTGCCATCATTGACAATCTCTTCTACCTTACCACCTTCTTCTACTTTAATATCTCCACTAACTTCACCATTGCCACTATTTACAACCCCACCTACACTAGATTCTTTACCTATAGATATATTTCCTGTGATTTTTCCAAAATCACTATTAAAGATATTACCTACTTTCGATCCATTATTAACGCTAACATCACTGCTAATAAGCCCATTACCAGCATTAGAAATATTAGTAACTTCACTATTATTATCAACTTTAATACCACCTGAGATTTGTCCTTGTCCAGCATTTATAATATTTCCAACTATACTTTTATTGCCAACGCTAACATCACCAGTGATTTTACCAGTAGAAACTCCATCAGCATAAAAAGAATTTGCTAAAGTACCATTGATGATATTGCCAACTTTAGAGCTATTATTTACACTAACATTACCAGTGATTTCTCCACTTCCTGCATTGATGATATTACCTATCTCACTTGAGCTATCTACGCTAATGTTTCCTGTGATTTTTCCTGAGCCTGAATTGACTATACCAGCTATGTATGATTTATCTGTTAATTCTATAGAACCATTAATATTTCCTGTGCCTATATTATTAATATTTCCAAAAATTTTAGATTCATCGCTTAATTTTATAGAACCTTCTATTTGACCATTACCTTCGTTAATAAAATCTCCTATCATAGAAGCTTTATTTTTTAACTCTGTATCACCATAAATAATACCATTATCAGTATTTCTTATAGCAGCACCATTAGCATTATAATACATCATACCATTGCTTTCGGATGTTGCGGCTATGGTTCCACCATCTAGCTTAATACCACCTTGTTTATTAGTATTACCTAATGTTCCTTTATTGATAATACCACTACCGCCTGCTAGGGTTCCTGTTACAGTAATATCCTGTGTTAGTTTTTGCTTAGCTCCTATATAAAATCCAGCTGTACCACCACTAACTAAACCACCTAAATTGATTTTACCGATTTGGTAAGCATTTTTAGTATCGCTTAATACAATTCCATATCTTCCTGCTTGAATGGTACCTGTGTTTGATATATTATCTATAGTCATTGCAGATATATTAGCATTTGTTCTGCCATCTGAAAAAACAATACCATCGCGCTTTGCTATAATAGTTCCTGAATTATTAATGGTTTTTACATGGATTGAAGCATTAGTCCCCCAGCCTATGTCATGCAACTCAATACCATTACTTCCCGCATTAATAATACCGGAGTTGTCAATATTTCCTATTGTGACTCCTGAATATACTTTAATACCAGTAGTACCAGCTTCGATAGTGCCAGCATTTTTTATAAGATCTCCTTTAGCATAACGACCACCTCCAGTCCATGACATTCCAATACCTTCACCATTAGACTTAATAACACCATTTTCTTCATTTATAATAGTTTTAACTTCTGAAACAGAAGCCATTCCAGCAGATTTACCATCAATAAGACCTGAATTTGAAATTTGCTCAGTATTTCCTATAAAATAAATACCATATCCATTTGCAGAAGCTATAGTTCCTTTATTGTCTATTGTATTTACAGCACCACTATCGATTTGAATACCATTGCTACTACCACTTATAGTCCCACTGTTTTCTAAATTTTGCAATGTAGCACTATTAACTTTAATACCATGACTTCCATTAATAGTACCAGTATTTTTTAAGTTAGATATAGTAGTTCCACTTGCTATATTAACACCAACTCCACCTGTGGATTTAATAGTTCCACCATTAGTAAAATTAGTTATAGTAGTATTACCCAAATATATTGCTTCACCATTCCCTGATTGTATTAAACCTGAGTTTTCAAATTTTTCAATTGTTGATTTGTTGCTACCATTACCCCAAACAGTAATAGCAAATTTATTATTTCCATCACCTATTGTTCCACTATTGGTAAAATCTTTAATACTAGCACCATTTTGATTGTTTTGTCCTATATTAATTGCAGCACCATTTGATACTCCACCATTAACATTACCTGCATTATTGATAGTTACATTAGTAGCGCCTTGACTTACATTGATAGCGTTATTGTTATTATTAGTATTTATACTACCATCACTTGTAATAGTTAAAGTGCCACCATCTGTACCACTTATAGTAACACCATTATTAACAGCACTCCCTATATTACAAATTGTACTATTACATCCACCACCACTAATACTTTTAGAATTTTTTACTTGTTTGTTGTTATTGTTTGTAGTGCTTTTAGCTTTAGTGATAGTAATACTACCATTAGAAGCTTTATCACCTATAGTTGTTATACTAGCATTAGCACAAGTTGCTAAAAAAGATATAGTTGCTAAAGATAAGAAGGTTTTCTTAGTAAAAGAAATATTGTTTGATGTTTTTAAAGAGGATATGCTTGATTGAGAATTCTCAATTCCCCCCCCCCGTGAAATTTAACATTAAAACTCCTTTTGGAAATTAAAATTTGCGTAATAGTAATAAAAAATAATAAATTTTTTATAAATTTATATTATATATACATTAAAGATTTTTATAATTTATGGTTTTTTTGATAGATGAATTTAAAAGACATTAGGCTTATTTATCTTTTGTAAAATCTCTTAAATTTGCATAAATTTTCATACAAACATACTAGAGTAATAGCCTAAAGGCCATCACTCTAAATTTATGCAAAATACCAAGCTATTAGGATATTTAAAGCCATTCCTACAAGCAACATAGGAGTAGATCTTTTAACAATGGCTATAGGATCTAATTTTGCAAAGCCTGCTAAGGCTAAAATTCCACCCGATATCGGCGAGGCAGCACGCCCCAAACAAGAAGCAATCTCAAGTGGCAAAGCTAGCGAGATAGGATTAATCCCTAGTTTTTGAGCAATATCTGGAGCAAGTCTTCCAAAAGCATTAAAAGCAGCAATCCCACTACCCATAATCACACTTGCAAAATACACAATAAAGCTTAAAACTATAATAGTAAGCAACACAGCAGAAGCTCCCATAGAAGAAACTGCTAAGGCTAAATGTTCTATACCTTTTAACGCTTTAATACCTTCTGCAAAAATAGAAGCTGCAATGATAATACAAACAACACTTACAAAAATTTCTGCCATAGCTTTTAGTATCACCATCAAATCATCTGCAAGTTTTTTTGCGTCTTTATGTCTAGCATACTCTAAAATAAAAACCAAACTTATACTTAAAAAATTGGCGCTCACCACATCTAGCTTCACTTTATATCCATATAAATTTGCAAAATAAGCACCAAATAAAAACACTATAGGAAGCCAAGGCAAGAAAATATAAAATAAAGGACAATTTGGGTTTTTTATTTCCATATGTTCGATATTATCCACAACGCCTTTTGCTAAGTCTTTTTTATCCATATAACTATAATAAAACGGAATAAGCAAAGCTATCACAACAACATAAGCTATAACAGGATAAATTTGGTATTCAAAAAACATAGCAACAACATTTTCAATACCTACCATATCTGCTAAATTTATAGAATTTCCATCTTTAGGACCATAATCAAGTGCAATTAATGATAAAACCGATACAGCAGTGATAGGACGAATTCCTATGGCGATTAAAACAGGATAAATCGAAGCAAGCAATAAAAGTAACAATCCTGTGTAACTTGAAATAACTATTTTTAAAGCCATACCCACTACAAAAGTTCCACTTAAAACTAGGTATTTATTTTTAATCTTGCCTAGTGGTTTATTTGCTACAAAAGCTAACTTTGCCGAAGCATTAATGTGCTTCATATAAGCTGCAAAACCTGCAACAGACATTATAATAAGCCCCACACCAGCTAAATTTGTCTTAAAAGTTTGAGTTACAAAACCAAAGACATCAAAAACAGGATTTCCTAAGCTTTGTTTTAGCACAGACTCACCAGTCGCTAAAGAAATGATGATTAAGATAATAATACCTGAGAGAAAAAAAGTAAAGATAGGATTGTATTTTTTAAGAATAAAATAGGCTACTAAAAATACACAAAATAAAGTAGCCACGACAGAAAGAAAAACCTCCATAAAATCTCCTAATTTTTGTATTTAGTCTATTTTACGGGGTTTTTCTTAAAAAAACTTGATTATTTTACAGGGTGAAGTTCATTTGCATAAAAGCTTACTGAGTTCATGCCTTCTTTAATAGCCCATTCATAAGCTTTTGCTACAAATTCCCAGTTAATGTGCGCGTAGAATTTTTCTAAATACGCAGGGCGCGCATTGCGGTGATCTACATAGTAAGCATGCTCCCATACATCAACTACTAAAAGCGGAACTTTACCTTCAGTGATAGGTGTAGCAGCATTGCTTGTAGCTACTAATTCTAATTTTTGATTTTGAGTGTTATAAACTAACCAGAACCAACCAGAACCAAATACCCCTGTAGCTCCTTTAATAAACTCTTCTTTTAAATTTTCCATAGAGCCAAAGTCTTTTTCAACTGCTGCTTTAAACTCAGCACTCAAAGAACAGCCACAGCCACAGCATGTTTTTGGCTTAATGCAATCAAAATAAAAGTCATGATTATACACTTGAGCAGCGTTGTTAAAAACTCCACCATTTGAGTTTTGTATGATATAAACTAAATCTTTTCCCGCAAATTCAGTATCTTTGATAAGATTGTTTAGGTTATTTACATAAGTTTGATGGTGTTTGCCATGATGAAATGCAAAAGTTTCTGCACTTAAAAAGTCTCCAAAAGCGTCTGCTTCATAAGGTAGTTTTCTTAATTCAAACATATTGTTCTCCTTTTTTAAATTTATGGATATTCTAACATAGTTAAATTAAAAAAGACTAAATGAGTCTTTATTTTTCAAAAAGTATTACTTTGCCTTGCTCTAAGCTTTTTGCTACATCGATAATGCGTTGATTTTTACTACCTTTAAATTTTAAAGATAAGTCTTTTTGCTCTAAAATAAACTTCCCATCTATCAAAACATCAGCTAAGATAAGCAATTCTTTTTTTGATTTTTCTTCTAATAACTCTTCATAAGTAAAGCCTGTATATATGGTAAGATCAAGCCCTAAAGCCTTAATGTGTTTTGCTAGAATGCTTAAATTTTTTGCTTGCATAAAAGGCTCTCCACCACTAAAAGTAACACCTTGAAGCAAAGGATTTTTACAAATCTCATCATATAAACTCGCTAAATCTTGCAAATATCCTTTGTTAAAATCGTGCGTTTGTGGGTTATGACAGCCTTTGCAATGATGAGGGCAACCTTGAGTAAAAATCACATAACGCAAACCATAGCCATCGACTATGGATTCTTTTATAACACCAGCTAATCTAAGAAAAATCGTGTTTAATTCTTGCATGAACTTCAGCTTTTTTAGCGTCATTAAAACGATCAAGCGTTCCTACTAAATAGCCTGTGATTCTTCTTATGCGTTCAAATTTAATATCATCTTCTTTTCTATGGCACTTTGGACAAAACTCATCTATCACACCACTATAACCACACACTGGATCCCTATCTAGCGGGAAATTAATCGAGCCATAACCTATATTGCTTTCTTTCATACATTTTATAATGCGTTCAAAACTTTCTAAATTCTTACTCACATCGCCGTTTAATTCCACATAAGTAATATGCCCGCCATTATTTAGCTCATGATATGGGGCTTCTATTTGAATTTTTTCATATATGCTAATAGGAAAATCTACAGGAATATGAAAAGAATTGGTATAAAAATCTTTATCGGTTATGCCTTTTAAAATGCCGTATTTTTTTTGATCTAGCTTTAAAAATCTTCCACTTAAGCCTTCAGCCGGGGTAGCTATGAGTGAAAAATTAAGCTTATCTTTGAGTGCTTTTTCATCGACAAATTCACGCATAAAACGCACGATTTGTAAGCCAAGTTCTCTTGCTTCTTGGCTTTGTCCATGATGAGAACCTATCAAAGCTATTAAACTCTCACAAAGTCCTATATAACCTATAGCCAAAGTCCCATGTGCTATGATTTTTTCTACGCTATCATTTTCTTTTAAAGTATCTGAATCTATCCAAATTCCCTCGCCCATTAAAAATGGGAAATTTTTAATCTTTTTTAGACTTTGAATTTTATATCTATGAAGTAATTGCTCATACACAAGCTCTAATTTTTCTTTTAAAAGTGAGTAAAAAAGCTCTAAATTTCCTTTAGCTTCTATAGCTAAACGCACAAGGTTTATACTGGTAAAGCTTAAATTTCCCCTACCGCTTGTGATTTCTTTACTCTCATCATAAACATTTGCCATAACCCTAGTTCTACAACCCATATAAGCTACTTCACTATTATAATCGCCCTTTTTATAATATTTTGCGTTAAAACTTGCATCTAAAAAGCTAAAATTTGGAAAAAGTCTTTTAGAAGCACATTCTATAGCAAGCTTAAAAAGCTTGTAGTTTGGGTCTTTTTCATTATAATTAACACCCTCTTTTACTTTAAAAATTTGCACAGGGAAAATTGGTGTTTCGCCATTTCCTAAGCCTTTCATCGTGGCTTTGAGTAAATTTTCTATCACCATTTGCCCTTCAAAAGATATATCGGTGCCATAATTTAGCGTGCTAAAAGGCACTTGGGCTCCTGCTCTTGAATTCATAGTATTAAGATTATGCACTAAAGCCTCCATAGCTTGAAAAGTCGCATCTTGGGTTTGCTTTAATGCTCTTTTATAAGCATAAGCATTTGCTTGCTTTAAAAAATTCTCATCACTATTTAAATCAAGCCTTAAAAGCTCTTTGAAGCATTCTTTTTCGCTAAAAGCTTGAAAATTAGCATTTTTAAAGCATTGCTCATCTAAACTTTGTTCTAATTTTATTTCAAAAAAAGCATTTATAGCCTTTTTATACTCTTTTTGAAAAGTCTTTGCCACGCCTTTTGCCATAGCAAAATCAAAATTGGGTATAGACTGGCCTCCATGCATTTCATTTTGATTAGCCTGCAAGGCAATGCAAGCTAAAGAAGCATAAGATCTGATATCATTTGGCTCACGCAAGCTTCCATGTCCTGTGCTAAAACCATTTTCAAAAAGCTTTAATAAGTCTATTTGACAGCAAGTTTGTGTTAGCATATAAAAGTCTTTATCGTGTATGTGTATATCGCCGTTTTTGTGTGCATTTGCGATATGTTTTGGTAAAATACACTCATCTACATAGTATTTTGCGCCTTCTGAGCCATATTTTAACATCATACCCATAGCGCTATCTGAATTAATATTTGCATTTTCTCTTTTTAAGTCAGCTTCTTTAGAATCTTTAAAAGTTAAATCATCATATAAACTTAGCAAATCATAGCTACCATTGCGAATTTGTGCTCTTTTTTGGCGATATAAAATATAAGATTTTGCAGTATTGACTAAGGCATTTTTGATTAAAACTTCTTCAACTTTATCTTGAATTTGTTCTACTTGTATGTGTTTTTCATCCAGTAAAGCTACAACCTCATCGCAAAGTTTATCTAAAAAATCATTATTTAATTTTTCATCTGTGGAATTTATATTGGCTTTGAAAATAGCATTTTTGATTTTAAAAATATCAAATGCAACTTGGCTTTTATCTCTTTTTATAATAAATTTTATTCTCATGGAAATTTTCCTAAAAAATAATCTCTAAGCACTATAAAATAGCACTTTTAAAAGATAAGTTTAGTACAAAAACTTGATGAAAAACTTAAAGAAATAAAAGAAAAATTCACACAAAAAATGTGTGAATTTGATTATTTTAACTCCACGCCTTTTACAGCATAAAGTTTATCAATACCACGATTTCCAAACATTTTATCAGTATTACAATCTCTTTGGATATTCCACTCATCTAGCTCGTGGTGAAAATTTTTACAATTATGGAAAAGATAGGCCATGGTAATTACATTTTGCACATCCCAGCTTGCCACATTATGCTCATACGCATGGCAGTTTTCAAAACAATGTGCCATTCTGATTACATTAGAGGTTTTCCAGTGCAATAAAGAATGATTAAATTTAACACAATTAAAAAACATATAAGACATATCTTTTAAATTTTGTGTATTCCACTTTGATAAGTCTTTGTTGAAATTTTTGCAGTTAAAAAACATACTTGCCATATTCTCGACATTTGAAACATCCCAGCGTGATAAGTCTGCATTAAAACTTTCACAACAATAAAACATATAAGACATATCTTTAGCCTTAGATACATCCCAACGCTCAATACCCAAAAAATCTTTTCTAGTAGAACAATAAAAAACGAATGAAAAATCTTCTATCAAAGAAACATCAATATCTCTTAGAGAAATTCTTTCATTGTGCACCAAATTCATCAACTCATTTTTGTTTTTAACTTTATACATTTTGTCCCTCCTTTTTGTATATTTTAAAAAACAAGTGTGAAGTCAATATAAATTTAATGAAATTAAACAAAAGATTTGGAATATTAATAATTATTAATTTAAAATTAACTTAATATAAACATATATTTACAAAATAATAAATAATTATAAATAAATAGATGAATTTTGATAAAAAATGAAAAAAATAATACTGTGGAGAAAAATATAGAGTGGTGACCCATACGAGACTCGAACTCGTGTTACCGCCGTGAAAGGGCGATGTCCTAACCGCTAGACGAATGGGCCAATTTGCAGTTTGAAGACAAAATTATAGCAATTTTTACTTAATAATTATTTAAGACATCAAAAAATGCCTTAAATATCTATTTCTATCCCTACAGGAGCATGGTCTGAACCAAAAATATCATCTCTTATAAAGGCATTTTTGAGCTTATCTTTTAAGCCATTAGAAATGAAAAAATAATCAATCCTCCAGCCTACATTTCTTTCTCTTGCTTTCATTCTATAACTCCACCACGAATACTTTTCTTTAATATCACCATTTATATGTCTAAAAGTATCTACAAAGCCTAATTTTAATAAATCATCTATCCAAGCACGCTCAATCGGCAAAAAGCCTGAAGTTTTTTCATTAGCTTTTGGATGAGTTAAATCTATCTCACGGTGAGCAGTATTTACATCTCCACAGATAATAATTTCTTTACCTTCTTTTAAAAGCTTATCTAAATACACTAAAAAATCATTATAAAATTTCATTTTAAAGTTTAAACGCTCTTCATCTTTTTGACCATTTGGAAAGTAAATATTAAACAAAACTACATTTTTGAAACTATGTTCTAAAACCCTACCCTCATCATCATCAAAAAATTCACATTTTTTGACTTCACTATCAAAATTACACAAACTCATTACACCAGAATACCCTGCTCTTTTAGCACTATTTGAATACATATGTTTAAAAGGATATTCATAAATTCTTTTTGGAAATTTATCCTCGTGTGCTTTGATTTCTTGAAAACCTATAAAATCGATTTCTTCTTTTTCAATCCAATCCAGTGCGTTTTTATCACAAATTGCCCTTAGGCCATTTACATTCCATGATAATAATTTCATAAAATACCTTTACCAATCTTCTTTTGTTGCTATTTTATATGCGATTTATTAATTTTATTCAAATAGACTAAGTTTTTATTTTATTCCAAAGGAAAAAAATGCACCTAAAACTTTCATGGACAAAATTTACCCTGCTTAATACGATTTTTATCATGGCGTTTAATTTCCCGTTGTTTGAGTTTGTATATGAAAAGATAGATCAAAACACTATGCTTTTTAGTGTGTTTTTTGGAATTTATTTTTTCTTGGTTTTGGGTGTTTTATCTTTGGTATATTTTCCCTATATCACCAAAATTTTAAGCATATTTTTACTTAGCACTTGTGCTATTTGTAGTTATTTTGTTAGCAATTATGGGGTTTTAATCGATGATCATATGATACAAAATGTCGTTGAAACAGACAATAGGGAATTTTTTTCTTATTTTAATTTTTCCTTTGCTTTGTATATTTTAGTCTTTGTGATTTTTCCTAGTTTGCTTGTGATTTTTACTAAGATTGATTATCAAAGATATTTTTTCAAAAAAAGTGTATTATTTTTGACTTCTTTGGTGTTTTGCTTTGCTTTAGTGGCTCTTAGCTCAAAAATACTTTTGCCTTTTTTAAGATCACACAATATCGTTAGAATGTATAATTTGCCATTTTACCCAATATACTCAAGCATAGAATTTACAAAGAAAAAGCTAGCAGGTAAAAAAGAACTAACTATCATTTCAAATGATGCAAGTTTAAAAGATACCAATACAACTAAGCTTATGATTTTAGTCATAGGTGAAACTGCTAGAGCGAGTAATTATTCTTTAGGTGGATATAGTACAAATGATACGAATTTTTATACCAAAAATGAGCCAAATTTAGTGTATTTTAACGATGTAAGCTCATGTGGAACGGCTACTGCAAGAAGTTTGCCTTGTATGTTTTCAAGACACAAAAGAGTAAATTTTGAAGATGGATTATACGAAGAAAATGTTTTAGATATCTTGCAAAAGGTTGGAATACAAAGTGTTTGGTTTGGTAATAATTCAGGGGGTTGTAAAGGAAATTGCGATCGTATAAAACACAAACTCATTGCAAAAGACTATGATGAAAGCTTACTTGAACTTGTAAAACAAGAACTTGAAAATGCAAATTCAAATAAAATCATCGTTGTACATTTACAAGGCTCACATGGGCCAACTTACTACAAACGCTATCCAAATGCATTTAAAAAATTTATGCCAACATGTGATACAAACGAGCTAAATACCTGCTCACACGAACAAATCATCAACACCTATGATAATACTTTACTTTATACAGACTTTATTATAAAAAGCCTTATAGATATGCTTAAGCAAAATCCTACCAAAGAAGCTTCTTTACTTTATTTATCAGATCATGGGGAGAGTTTAGGTGAAAATGGAATTTATCTTCATGGTATGCCTTATTTAATAGCGCCAAAAGATCAAAAACACATACCGATGATATTTTGGAGTAAAGATAGCAAATTAAGCCAAGATTTACAAAGCAAAAAAGACTATAAACTTTCTCAAGATAATCTTTTTTCAAGCTTACTGGGGTATTTTGGTGTAAATAGCAAAGAATATGAGGCAAATTATGATATATTTAGCAAAAATTTAAAGGAAAATCCTTAATGAAGCCGAAATATTCTTTATTTAAAAATGCAAGCTATGCCTTTAGTGGAATTAAATTTTTACTCCAAGATGAAATGGCTTTTAGGATAGAATTTGCCATTATTTTACCTTTGATTTTTGCAAGCTTATTTTTACCTGTGAGTTTTTTAGAGCATTTTGTGCTTGTATTTGTTTTGGTACTAATTTTAATTGTAGAAGCGCTAAATTCTGCTATAGAAGCTTGCGTGGATCTTTGCACGAGCGAATTTCACATCTTAGCTAAAAAAGCAAAAGATTGTGCGAGTGCTGGGGTGTTTTTTAGCGTGGTTTTAGCTATAATTACTTGGAGTTTTATTCTTTTTGATTTGGTTAGAGAATGGATGATAAAGTAAAAACGCTATGCGCAAAAATCTTTGGTAAAAAACGCTTTGAAATTTTAGAATTTTTAGCCCTTCATGCTAATGAAGATGGCTTTGTCTTTGCAAACATAGAAGAACTTTCTAAACAACTAAACATCAGCAAACCAACCATCATTTCTACTTTTAAATTTTTAGAAGAAAAAGCTTTGCTTGAAAAACTCAAAAACGGCTTATATAAACTCAAATAGGAGATAAAATGACACTTAAAAACCCTTTGGATATGCATTTACATTTACGCGATGAAAGCATGCTTGAACTTGTAGCTCCATTTAGCGCAAAAGACTTTAAAGCAGGGGTTATCATGCCAAATTTAATCACCCCACTTACCGAAACAAATGCATTAAAATCTTATAAAGAACGCATTTTAAAAGCGTGTAAAAATGAAGATTTTACGCCTTTGATGACTTTATTTTTTAAAGACTATGATGAGCAATTTTTAGAAAAAATCAAAGATGAGCTTTTTGCCATAAAACTTTATCCTGCAGGTATCACTACCAACTCAGATAATGGAATTTCAAGCTTTGATATAGAAAAGTTAAAACCCACATTAAATGCTATGAGTGAGCTTGGACTGCCTTTGCTTGTGCATGGAGAAACAAATGATTTTGTAATGGATAGAGAAGCAAATTTTGCTAAAATTTATGAAAAATTAGCTAAAAACTTTCCAAAATTAAAAATCGTAATGGAGCATATTACCACTAAGGTTTCATGTGATTTGTTAGAAGATTATGAAAATTTATACGCAACTATCACTTTACACCATTTGATGATAACGCTTGATGATGTAGTGGGCGGTAAGATGGATCCGCATTTATTTTGCAAGCCTATTGCAAAACGCTATGAAGACAAAGATGCTTTATGTGAGCTTGCTTTTAGCGGTTATGAAAAGGCTATGTTTGGAAGCGATAGTGCACCTCATCCATTACACACTAAAGAATGCTGTGGGTGCGCAGCTGGTGTATTTAGTGCGCCAGTGATTTTACCTGTATTGGCTGAACTTTTTGAAAAACACTCAAATGAAGCAAATTTACAAAAATTTATTTCAGATAATGCTTGTAAAATTCATAATCTTAAATTTGAAAAAGATAAAATCATCACTTTAGAAAAACAAGAATGGCAAGTAGCGCAAAAATACGGTGATGTAGTGCCATTTATGGCAGGAAAAACTTTAAATTTCAAGGTTATTTAGCCTTGAAATTTAATTAATAATCAGAAGTTTTATCTTAGCTTCTATAAGCTCTTCTACCTCATCTTTTACAAAGCTTTCTAACTCTTGTTTATTTGCATTAACACCATTCATACTCAAATGCCACAAAGCATTTTCTATCGCACTTTCTTTATCTCTTTTTACCACTCTAGTTTCGTTAAAAACTTCATACTCATAAGGGATATTTTGCGCATTTAAAAAACTTTGTAAGTCACTTTCATAAAAACCTTTAAAATGCGTATTAAAATGCTCAAATATAGGATCTAAAAAGCTACTTTTACGCCTACTTGCCCAGCCTAAATACACCTTTTTAGAAGCTAAGCTTAAAAAAGCTTTATAGTCTTTTTCATTTTGCAAAGCAGGAGACATACTTAAAAAGGCTAAGTCAAATTTCGTGTTATTGTTTTTATAAAAGTTTTCAAAATCTAAATTTAAAGTTTTTACATTTGATATAGCATGAGTTTTTGCATCTTCTTGTAAAATTTCAAGCATAGCACTAGAGCTATCTACACCCAAAATACTTTTTGCTTTTTGTGCTAAATGCAAAGTCCAAACACCACTCCCACAGCCTATATCTACCACGCTTTTATCTTGTAAAGATCCAAGTCTTGAGAAAGTAGCTTTTTGAATTTCGTTTAAACTAGGATTATACCTTGCGTAGCTTTTTGCTTTTTTATTCCATAAATTCATCTTCACTCCTTATTTTTTCTAATATAGTATAATATTTTTTTGTTTTTAGAAAGGAAAATTATGCGTGTATTGTTTTTGTGTTTGATTTCATTTTTAAGTATATATGCCAAAGATTTGGTAAGTGTTAGTATAGCTCCACAAGCTTACTTTGTAAAGCAAATTGCCAAAGATACTTTAGATATTAATATAGTCATACCACCTAATGCAAATGAGCATACTTTCGAATTTAAACCAAGTGGTATTTTAAAACTTGAAAAAAGCGATATTTACTTCACAGCAAATTTAGAATTTGAAAAAATTTGGATTTTAAAACTTAAAGATAATCTCAAAAATACCAAAATCATCTCTACTCAAAATGGTATTGATTTTATACCTTTGCAAGAGCATGCACATGAAGGACACCATCATCATGGAGATGACCCTCACACATGGCTTGATCCACTTTTAGCAAAAACTCATGCTAAAAATATCACTTTAGCACTTATAGAACAATACCCGAAAAATAAAGCATTTTATGAGCAAAATTTAGAAAATTTCTTAAAAGAAATGGATGCATTAAATTTACAAATACAAGCTTTATTTAAAAATGCAAAAAACAAGCACTTTTTAGTCTATCATCCATCTTGGGGGTATTTTGCCAAAAGATATCATCTAAGCCAAATTCCTGTTGAAATAGAAGGAAAAGAACCTAAACCAAAAGACTTAGCTAAGCTTGCAAAACTCATACAAAAAGAGCAAATAAAAGCTATTTTTGTACCAAAAGGAGCTAATAACAATACCATTAAAGCTATGGCAAGTAATTATAATCTTAAAATCATAGAACTTGATCATTTGCCAAGTGATTATAAAAATGAGCTTTTAAAAGATGCAAAAAATATAGCAAGCGTTTTACAATGATAAAAATCAATATTAAAAATTTAAACTTTTCATATAATCAAGATGAGGTTTTAAAAAATATCAACCTAAACTATGAAAACAAAGACTTTTTAGCCATAGTAGGGCCAAATGGCGGGGGCAAATCTACACTTTTAAAACTCATACTAGGCTTACTAAATAGCCATAAAAACATAAACTTTGAAAACTTAAGTTTAAAAGATATAGGTTATGTCCCACAAAATACTTTAGCTAATCCAAACTTTCCAGTACGCGTGCTAGAAGTGGTGATGATGGGAAGGGTGGATAAAAAATTCTTTGGTTTTTATACCAAAAAAGATCAAGAGCAAGCCTTGCTAGCCTTAGAAAAAGTAGGTATGAGAAATTTTTGGGATAAAAAAATCAACGAACTAAGTGGAGGTCAAAGACAAAGAGTTTATATAGCAAGAGCTCTAGCAAGTGAATGCAAACTTTTAATCCTTGATGAGCCTACTGCAAGTATAGATACTAAAGGCTCTGTGCAGATTTTTGAGCTTTTGAAAAAATTACACGAAAGCGGGGTTGGCGTGATAGTAATATGCCATGATTTAAATGTAAGCTTAGCTTATGCAAATAAAATCGCGTATTTAAATAAAGAATTATTCTTGCATGAAAACACCCCTGAAAAAAAGGCACATTTACTAGCGCATTTAAGCCAAAATCACACGCATTTTTGTGATGTGGAGCTTAGCTTGGAGCAGTGTTGCTGTGAAGGAAAAAACCATGCTTGAACTTTTATCTAGCTCTTTTATACAAAATGCTTTTTTGGCTGCATTTTTAACTAGCATTGCTTGTGGGATTATGGGGACTTTGATCATGATCAACCGCTTAAGTTCTATGGCAGGAGGCATTACACATGGGGCTTTTGGGGGTATAGGTATAGCATTTTATTTTGGTTTACCAGTACTTGTTAGCACGAGTTTATTTACTCTTTTTTTAGCCTTGCTTGTAGCGTTTTTAGTACAAAAATATCCTTTTAGAAGTGACAATATAGTCGGTGTTATATGGGCTTTTGGAATGGCTGTTGGTATCATACTCATAGACTTAACCCCTGGGTATAATGGTGATTTAATGGGGTATTTATTTGGTAGTATTTTGTCTGTACCTACACAAGATATAGTTTTATTTGCAGTGATTGATGTGATTTTTATCATTTTAGTATTGCTTTTTTATCGTCAATTTGAAATTCTAAGCTTTGATAAAGAATTTGCAAGCTTAAGAGGGGTTAAAACCAATCTTTTTCACTATCTTTTAATCGCGATGATGGCTTTTTGTATCGTTATAAGTATCAAAGTAGTAGGACTTATACTTGTGATAGCTTTACTTAGCATACCTGCATTTATCGCTGAGAGTTTTTCTAAAAAGCTTGGTCAAATGATGATCATCTCTACACTTTTGAGCATAAGTTTTTGCGTGATAGGGCTTTTTGTGAGTTTTTATTATAATCTTGCAAGTGGAGCTTGTATTATAGCAAGTGCTTGTATAGCTTTTGTGCTTTATCTTTGTTTTAGTGCTTTTTTAAAGAAAAGTTGAAATTTACTTTTACTTTAAAATGCTATTTTCATGCACTCTTAAAAAACTAGCAAATTTTGGCTTGCCATTTTTGGTTAAGCCATTGTATTTAAAAGTGATGATAGCACCAACTGGCGGAGGGTTTAAGCGATCGCTTTCTTTAAAACCTGAGCCTATTTTAAAACTTACTTTTTTACCCTCAATCACTGCTTCACAAAGTAAAGATCCCATTTTACCTTCAAATTTTCCTTTACCTTCTAAATGCTTTTTTACAACACATTCTGTATCATCAAAAGGTTTTAGTTTAAAAGCATTGCTTGATCTTTTCTTTTCATAAGGTGCGTTGTTTAATCTTATGATCACGCCCTCGCCTTTATGCGAAATGATATCTTGGTAAAATTGCTTTAAATGATTTTTATCTTTAACGCGAATTTGTGGGATGATTTTTATAAAATCATTTGGATTTTTAGCCAAATACTTTTTTAAAATCTCTAATCTTGCTTCTAAAGTACAAGGATCAAGTTTAAATTCCTCACAAGCATTTGGCACATCAAAGACATTATAACTTACTTTTTGCCAAAGCTTTTCATCAGGATTTTCTTGGCGTATTAAAGATGAAATTTCTTCAAAAGAAGCTCTTTTTATCCAAAGTTCTCCATCTAACTCAAATTTAGGAAAGTTTTTTGTGAAAAATAAAGGAAGTTTTATGGCATTTCCTGCTCTTGTTTGCATAGACTTACCACTCCAAAGCCCTCTTACGCCATCGAGTTTTTCGCTCATGAGATAATGGCTTAAATTTATATCTTTAAATGCTTTTTCATCATAAACTTTAAAAAGTAAAATATCTTTTGCAAAAAGAGGATTTAAAAAGAGAGTAAAGAGAAAAACAAGGCTTATAAAAAGCCTTGTCATAAGATTAAAGTGCTTTTTTAGCAGCATCTGCTATTTTAGCAAAAGCAGCTGCGTCATTCATCGCTAAATCAGCTAAGATTTTTCTATCAAGCTCAATGCCTGCTTTTTTAAGACCATTTATAAATCTTGAATAACTAATATCATTTAGTCTGCAAGCTGCATTGATACGTACTATCCAAAGACGACGGAAATCACGTTTTTTGCGGCGTCTATCACGATACGCATAAACCAAACTTCTTTCTAATTGTTCTTTAGCTTTTCTAAAGTGTTTGCGGCGACCACTATAAAAACCACGCGCAAGTTTTAAAACTTTTTTATGTCTGCGGCGTCTTACAACACCAGTTTTTACTCTTGCCATATTTATCCTTTCACAAATTGGCGTTCGTTAAACGAATCTTGCCCTTTAAAATAAGGGGAGTTTGAATGACTTTCGTCAAAAACTAAATTTAAGCGAGCTTAAATTCCTAACATTTTTTCAACCGCTTTAACATTGGTTGAGTGAACATACTTAGAAGTGCGAAGATCACGCATTCTTTTAGCAGGTTTTTTAGTCAAAATGTGGCTTCTATAAGCAGCGCCTCTTTTGATTTTATTTTTACCTACTTTGAAGCGTTTAACAGCACTTTTAACGCTTTTCATTTTTGGCATGTGTATCCTTTGGATCAATTTTTTCATAAAAGAAAGCTATCATTTTACTACAACTATGCTTTAGAAAAATTAAATTCATTTCTTAAGAATTTTTCTTTAAAATTAAGTAAAATACCAAAATCAAACATTTTCAAGGAAAACCATGAACAATCTTTTAATCCTTTATAATCCTTACTATCAAGATAATGTCATCAAAGAGCATTTACAAATTTTACATGATAAAGGCCAAGTTGCTTTTGCCAAAGTAAAATCAAAAATCAACGATCAAAACAATTCTTTTGAAAAAGACCTAGATGAAATTTATACTAGCACTAGTAAAGATAGTCCTTTGCAACTTTTTTTAAGTGATTATGCGAATTTATTTGTAGCAAAGGTCATAAAGGTAAGTAAAAGTTTAGATGATGAGAATTTATTGCCAAGTTATTATAAAGAAAAGAATTTTAACATCGAGCAATATTTTATCATAGAAGATTTAAGAGAATTAGTTCGTGAAGATTTTACAACTGTTAAAAATCATTATCTATCAAATTTTACCACACCAAATTATAAAAACAACTCTTATGCTATTTATGGAAATTCTTATATATATCCTTTAATCATCAAGCAAAAAAACGAGATTGATTATTTTTTAGATGAAACAAAATATTATTTAAACGTTTATAAAAGTCAAGAGTATCTAAAAATTCAAGATATTTTTAAAAAATACATCTTTGGAAATGAACTTTTTCACCTTTTACACCCTGATAGCATTAGCAATATAATATGCGCTGAAATGGAATTTGATGAAAACAAACAAGATCCTTTGTATGATTTTACTTCTATCATCGTTAAATACTCTAAAACCTTAGAATATGAAATTTATGATTTTTGTAAAAAAGTATTTTTGCAACTTTACCAAAAAGATGAAAGCATAAAAAACATAAGCTATAGTGTGCAACAAAATGCTTATACATTAAATGATTTTTTTAAACATAAACCAAACATAGGCACGATGAAGTTTTTACTTATCAATAAACAAATTCAAGACTTACTTGAAATAAAATGTAAAAATTTTATCATTTATGAACTTTCTAAACATATAAATACTTTACAAGATATAAGAAATGTAGCAGTGCATGAAAAAATTCCCTCACTAGAGCAAACTAAAAAGTTAAGAAATCTCATTTTAGGTATAGATACTTTTAGCATTTTAAAAGGAATTTTAATACAAAAGCAAAGATTAGACGATAAACAGGTGTTATAACATCATAACACTTGTTTATCAAGAAGTGCTGATACCACCAACCCCACAAAACCACATGTGCATAAACCATAGATAAATACTTTCTCTTTTTCATTTTTATACATATAAATTCCCCATAAAAACAAAACTACCATTGATAAACTTGCCAAAACATCCCCGCCTATAAACTCAACAACTCCATACACAACACAAATACCAAATACAAACATAGCAAACATAAAAAAACATCAAAAACAAACTAATATGTAAAAACACCATTGCTACCATGCATAAAAGCGCGACTATTACCATTTTAAATCCTTTCTTTTTTTAAAATGATACAAATTTCTCATGTCAGCTTGTGTCATGACACAACCTGTCATAAAGCTAAAATATAATTCCTTTTGTAAATCAAAACAAAAGGAATTATTTATGGGAAAATTGGGTTTTATTTTAGGTGGAGTTGCTTTAGCTGCAACTGGATATGGATTAAAAAAATGGTATGACAAAACCAAAGAAGAAAATGCATACTGGACTGATGATCCAAAAGACATAGCATGTGAAATGCTTGGGCAAGCTGCTGAAAAAGTTTATAATGTAGTTGATGCGGTGGATGATAAATTTTTCAACGAGCCTTTGGTTGTTTCAGATTTATTTGGCGGAAAAGAAGCCATAGAAAACAACCCTGAACTCAAAGAAAAATACGAGCAAACATGTGCTAGCATAAAAGAGATTTTTGAAAACACAAATCCAAGTGAAATAAAAGAGCAAAAAATGGATAATTTTTAACAGCTCACAAAACAAAAAAAGGAAATTAATGATACGCCCTATGCCGTTTAAAAAAGTATGTAAAAAATGCGGGTATTCTAAAGTGATAGTTCCAAAATCTGATGTTATGTCTTTTAGTGGTGAAATTTTTTCTTGTCCAAAATGTAAAGAACCTCTCCAAAGAAAAAATGCAAACGCCTTAGAAATGGCATTTAGCGCCATACTAAGTGCTTTTAAAAGATAATGTCTTAACTTACGACACAACCTGTCATAAAGCTAAAATATAATTCCTTTTGTAAATCAAAACAAAAGGAGTTATTTATGGCGGTTGTAATTGGCATTATAGTCATGATAGCTACTGCTATATGGGTTATAGTTTGCGGAGCCTTTTGGGCTTTACTTATATTTGTAGTGTGGTGTGTTATATTACCAAGTTTATTTTTAATAGAAAAATACGGAATTACAAATGTAGCGGTGTCTTATGTGCTAATTTTAGCAGGTATAATGGTGCTTGCAAGGATCATTAAAAACAATAAAACTTAAGCAAATTTAGATACAATAAAAAATAAATTCAAAATTGAAAGGAAAAAGATGGCATATAAATATGACAAAGATTTGGAATTTTTAAGAGAATTAAATGATGAAGTTTTAAACGATTTGGTAAAAACTCTTACCCATGATGATGATGGTAAACCAAGATATACAGAGGAATTAACCAAAAATGAACTTTATAAAAAGCATTATCCACAACATGAAAAATACATAGAAGCCATAATGGAAGAATTGCAAAAATTTGGCGGTAATACTATTGCTAATAAATTCCGAGATAGTGGTATTTTATATAAAGAAATTCTGCAAGATGTTGCTGAAAAATTAAAAATAAATTTTAATAAAGATGATACAATCTTAGAAATAGAAGAAAAAATTTTAAAAGATACTTTCAAAAAATCCATTGAAAAACTATCTCCAGAAGAATTAAAAGAGCTTTCACAATCTTTGGACTTAAAAGATATCACTAATTACTCTAAAGATGTTATTTTAAAATATACAGAAGTGAATTCGAGTTTAGTTTTAATGTTTGGTATTTCGCAAATGCTAATAAAAGCAATTAATCAATCTATACTTAAATTTACTGCAGGTGCTGTCGCTCAAAGAGCTGGAGCTAGTTTTTTAGGTCCTATTGGCATGACTATAACTGGTCTTTGGACACTCAATGACATAGCCGGAACAGCCTTTAGAGTTACAATACCAGCTGTATTTCATATAATACATCTAAGACAACATTATCTTTTAGAAAAACAAGAATTAGAAAAAAGCAAAGAGAAAAAAGAACAGCTAAAAGAAAAAATAAAAGATGGTAAAAAATATAGTATTAATGAGCTATTTGATCAAAAATTAAACATTTTAATAGCTGGTCCCACTGGTGCTGGTAAAAGCTCTACTATAAAAGCACTATTTGAATATGAGGGAAAAGAACTTGATATAGAAATCGGAACAACAGCTAAGCCAGAAACTAAAGAAGTTAAAGATTTTAAACTAGACAATTTAACAATCTATGATTCGCCTGGTTTTGGAGATAGTGAAGAAAACGATAAAATATATAAAAATCAAATCGAAGAATTATTGAAAAAAAAAGGCGATGAAGAAATTGATCTTGTTTTAATCACTTTAAACGGTGCAAATCTTAGAGATTTAGGTACTTTTTATAATCTAATTAAAGATACCATTATGCCTACATTAAAAGACAAAAAAAGAATATTGATTGCTATTAATAAATGTGATAAAGCTTCAGATATACCAAATTCTTTTGATTATGAAAAAAATCAACCTAGCAGAGAACTAATAGAAAAACTAAACGAAGATGTGGAAATCATTAAAAAAAGAATTCATGATGATACTAAAATAAATGTTGACATAATATACTATGCAGCAGGATACACCGATAAAACAAAGAAAAAACAAAAATCATACAATCTTAAAAAATTGTTAGCATATATCATTGATAAAACACCTACAGAAAAAAGATTTGTTTATTTAAAATATAAATCACAAAATGAAACAAATTTTCAAGACAATGATAACATTGAAAACTACAATGAAAAAATAGGAAATTCTTTTATAGAAACGCTCAAAGAATATGCTGTAAAAGGCGTAGAAATAGCAAAAGATTTTATTGATTTTATAAAAAGTGAGCAATTTCAAAAATTCAAAAATTTTAGCAAGGAAATATTTGACATTAATTTTAGCAAGGAAATATTTGACATTTTCAAAAGTTCAAAAAAATAACAATTTTGCTAGTCTAAATATTTAGATTAGCACTTAAATTTACAAGTTTAATATTTTAAAAGAAAGTCATACCATGCTAAACAAACTACCTCAACTTTTTTCATTGCTTTTTAGCTATAAATCAAACATCTTTAATATCATCTCAAAGCCAAAGCAAGCTTATACTTACACTAAACTTGCTTTAGAGCTAAAAGAGCTTTATGAAAAAGAAAATGACAAAACAGAAGCTGCTTTTATCATCCTAGATAGAGTGCTTAAATTTAAAAAAGAAAATCCTGATGATTTTAATGATTTTTTAAAGCTTATTCAAGAGCTTTTAGCCACTTATGAAAACGATCCAAAAACAATCAAACAAAACATCAAAGATTTGCTAAAATAAACAAAAAAGGTTGTATATGGAAAAAGACAAGCTTTCTACGCGTTTAGTTTCTATACTGCAGTGTTTAAACAATGGTGAACGTTTTAGCTTAGAAGAGCTTGCGCAAGAATTTAATGTCAGCATTCGCACCATACAAAGAGACTTGCATGAGCGCCTTGCTTTTATCCCTATAAAAAAAGAAAATGGAAAATACTTTTTAGAAGGCTATGTTTTAGGAAAATTAAGCTTTAAAGATATACAAAATTTTGCTATTTTAAGCGGTATAGGTAGGCTTTATCCTAGTTTAGATAAAGAGTTTTTAAACGACTTGCTTAATGAAAAAATCAACAAAGCATTTTTAGTCAAAACCCAAAGCTATGAAACACTTGATAGAGAAGTTTTTGAAGAACTAAGTGCAGCTATCATAGCAAAACACTCCATTAGCTTTTACTACAAAGAAAAACACAGAAAAGCTAATCCATACAAACTCATCAATATTGATCACATATGGTATCTTTTAGCAGATGAAAACGATACTTTAAAAACCTTTACTTTTTCTAAAATCACACAACTAAGAGTGGAAAAGAAAGAAATTTTTACCCCAAAAGAAGAGTTTTTAAAACAAATTCAAAAAGATCAAAGTAATTGGATTAGCAAAGAAAACAAAGAAGCTATTTTAAAGCTTGATAAAAAAGCTAAAGAATATTTCTTAAGAAAAAATGCCCTTACTAAATACGAATTTATAGATGAGGATGAGAATTTCATTTATATCAAGGCATTTTATACTTATGATGATGAGCTTTTAAATTTAATAAGATATTGGATACCATATATTAAAATAAACAAACCTATTGCTTTAAAGGAAAAGCTTTTTAAGCAATTAAATACATACATGCAAGATTAGTGTTTTTTTAACACATAAAGCTGTTCTTGTATATGCATAGAGCGCTTAGAAAGGTTTCTACTAGCTCTAAAGGCATTGTATTTTTGCTCAAGCACAAAGCATTCTCCAAGACTTTGAAGTCTTTTTGTGAAATTTTCTTTTTTTACAAAACCCTCACAATTATAAGAAAGCAATACAATCTTGGCTTTTAAATCATTTATCAAATCAAACAAAGCATCTTCGGCTTTTTTTTCTTTGTTAAAAGCACTGCGGTTCCAGTCTTTTGGTATGCCAGAAACCTTTGAAATTTCCTTTGGCTTTTTATAATTAGCGATTAAATTTAACATAAAATAATTTGATCCATAAGGGTGTTGATTATAAGGTGGATCTAAATACGCCACATCAAAGCTATCAAGCTCTTTAGCTAAAATATTTGCATCTTTTTGAAAAACCTCATATTCACAAGTAAAATTTGAAAAAATAGGCATTTTTAAAGCTATATCGCCTTTTATACGACTAAGCGCATTTGCCCCATTTCCTCCAAATTTTCCCACTCCATTTTTATCTTTATAAAAGCCTTTAAAAACCCCGCTTGTATTTGCATGCACACTTGCTTCATAGATAAGTGGTGCGATGAAGTATTTTTGTATATTACTTGGCAGGCTTGAAATTTTTTCTCGCATAGAGTCTAAATACATAGCGTTTTTAAGCGTATAAAAAACTCTTTCATTCTTTTGAATATACTCATCATCATTTGGTGCATAAAGCTTGCTTATAAAGCCTTTTTTGAGTTTTAAATCAGAAATTAAAAAATTATAATATTTTTGTAATTCTTGTAAAAATTGTGCATTTTGATTGCTTAAATAACACTCATTGATGATTTTAGAATAATCTTCCAAATCATTTGCCATGATAAAACTCGCATAAGGCTTCACAAAACGCGAAACCACCCCAGAGCCACTGAATACATCACAAAAACTAAATTTGTCTTTTTTAAGCTCATTTTGTGCGAATTTAAAGCCTTGATTTAAAAAATCAAGCAAGGATCTTTTATTACCAAGGTAAGTTATGATTTGTTCTTTTAAAAATTGTGGATTTTCTTCTAGCATAAGTTTAAAATACAAGCCTTAAAAAGGCTTGTGATTATTTTTTCTTTTTAGGAGTTACTAGCATATTTACATAGCGTCCTTCGAGTAAAGGCTCTTTGTCTCTATCTGCTATATCTTCAACCATTTGCCAAATTTTTTCAAGCAACGCCACCCCTGCTTCAGGAGAGCCCATTTCACGACCTTTTAAAAACACTCTAAATTTAACATGCTTGCCTTGCTCTAAAAACTCGCTTGCATGTTTGACCTTATAATTAATGTCATTTTGAGCGATTTTCACAGAAAGTTTGATTTCTTTTATATCAATAACTTTTTGTTTTTTCTTTGCTTCTTTTTGTTTCTTTTCTTGTTGATAACGGAATTTTCCATAATCCATTATCTTACATACAGGTGGTTTGGCTTCAGGGGCTATCATCACCAAATCAAGCCCTAGTCTATTTGCTATATCTAGCGCTTCATCACTACTAATAATGCCATAAACCTTGCCATCATCACCTATACATCTGATCTCATCTGCTTGAATTTCTTCATTTAGCAATACTTCTTTTTCTTTACTCAAAAGCGTACCTCACTTAATTTCTCCTTTGTTAGGGTTATAAATTCATCTAAAGTCATTGTTTTTTGCTCTTTTGCTCTTCTATCTCTTAAAGCCACACTTTGGTTTGCTACTTCTTCATCACCTAAAACAAGTATCATAGGCACATGTGCTTTTTCGGCGGTGCGGATTTTTTTATTTAAGCTTTCATTTTTATTATACACTTCACTATCAATGCCAAGTTCTAAAAGTTTTCTTGCTATTTCTTTTGCATAATCATGATGATTTTGTGAAATAGGTACTATAGCTACTTGAGTTGGTGCTATGAAAAATGGCAACTCACCCGCACAATGCTCTACTAAAATTCCTATAAATCTTTCAAAAGAACCTAAAATAGCACGGTGAAGCATTACAGGTTGTTTTTTCTCATTATCTGCGTCTGTGTATTCGAGTTTAAAACGGCTTGGTAAGTTAAAATCTACTTGTATAGTACCACACTGCCATTTTCTTTTTAGCGCATCGGTAATTTTAATATCGATTTTTGGACCATAGAAAGCTCCACCGCCCTCATCAATGCCATATTTTAAACCTTGCTCATCTAAAGCTTCTTTTAAAGCCTTTGTAGCTATATCCCAAATTTCATCATCGCCTATTGCTTTTGCTGGGCGTGTTGAAATTTCCATTTCATAATCAAACTCAAAAGCCTTCATCAAAGTATCAACAAAGCTTAGAATTTCTAAAACTTGTTCTTTTATCTGACTTGGCATACAAAAAATATGTGCATCATCTTGAGTAAATTCTCTTACTCTAAAAAGCCCGTGTAAAACTCCACTTTTTTCATGGCGGTGTACCACACCATATTCAAAAAATTTCAAAGGCAAATCACGATAGCTTCTAACATCACTTTGATAAATTTTAATATGTCCTACACAATTCATCGGCTTAATGCCATATTCTTGCTCATCAATTTGCGTAAAATACATATTTTCTTTATAGTTTGCATAATGCCCACTAATTTTCCACGCATCAGCTTTTAAAAGCTCAGGCCCACGCACAGGCTCATAGCCTCTTAATCTATGTGCTTTATATAGCAAATGCTCTAATTTGCTTCTTAATTTTGCACCATTACTAAGCCATATAGGAAGCCCACCGCCTATTTCATCATCAAAGGCAAAAAGCTTCATTTCATTACCAAGTTTTCTATGATCTCTTTTTTTAGCTTCTTCAATGATTTTTAAGTATTCATTTAAACTTTCTTTATCTGCAAAAGCAGTACCATAAATTCTTGTGAGCATTTCTCTTTTTTCATCGCCACCCAAATACGCTCCCGCTACACGAGTAAGCTTGAAAAATCTTAAATATCTAGTATTTGGTACATGAGGTCCACGGCATAAATCTTCAAATTCGCCTTGCTTATAAATACTTACTTTTCCATCAGGAATTCTTAGTAAAACTTCTTGTTTTAAATCATCATTAGCAAATTTTTCTTTAACCTCAGTCTTTGAGAGTTCGTATTTTGTGATGTCTAACTTTGCTTCAGCTAGTTCTTTCATTTTCTTTTCGATTTTGCTTAAGTCTTCTTCTGAAATCTTACTATCAACTCTAAAATCATAATAAAACCCATCTTCTATCACAGGTCCTACGAAAAATTTAGCCTCTGGATACAAACTTTTAATCGCTTGAGCCATTAAATGCGCACAAGAGTGGCGGATAACTTCTAAACTTTCTTTAGAGTTATCAAAATAAATCGGAGTTAAATTTGTGTCATTGTTAAAACTTTGAGTATCTACCAAAGTTTCATTATTTGCATATGCAATTATATCTTTTGTCATTTCTACCCTTAACACTCACTAACCTTGTGAGCTTAAATTAAAATATAAGACTAATTTTAGCTATGAAAAACTTAAACTTTTTTTAAATAAAGGATATTTTTATATTTCAAACACCCGTTCTTGATATATCTAAAGCACCACTCATAAAAAGGTATAAAAATACAAAACCTAAAATTATCCTATAAATTCCAAAAGGTATAAAGTTTATCTTGCTGATTAATTTTAAAAATATTTTAATTACCACAAAAGCCACTATAAAAGCTGTTACAAAACCTATAGCTAAAGGAATGAAATTATTCATATTGCTTAAAACTTGTGGTTCTTTATAAATGCTATAAGCTGTTGCTATAATCATGGTAGGAATTGCAAGTAAAAATGAAAATTCAGAAGCCACTTTACGATCAAGCCCAAGCAATAAGCCACCTATAATACTTGCTCCACTTCTTGAAGTACCTGGTATGATAGCAAGAGCTTGGGTTAAACCTATCAAAAAAGCTTGTTTATAACTTACCTCATCTAAAGAATGTATATCATAGTCTTTTTTTCTATGTTTAAGCTCTATGATGATAAAAACAATCCCACCAATGATTAACATAGTAGCCACGGTATAGCCATTAAATATCTCTTTTAAAAACTTATATGCTATAAAACCCACTCCACCTGCTGGCAAAAAGCCCACAGCAAGTTTTAACCAAATATCAAGTTTTTGAGTTAGTTTATCTTTGAAAATAAAAATCACCGCTAGTATAGAACCAAGTTGAATAATGATAAAAAAACTTCTCCAGAAATCATCTATATTTAAACCCAAAATTTCAGCACCCAAGATCATATGCCCTGTAGATGAAACAGGCAAAAATTCTGTCAGACCCTCAATGATTCCTAAAATCAAAGCATAATAATAATCTAAATTCATTTTTTAAGTACTCTTCTTGCAAAAATTAGCATAATCGCTACAAAAACTACAAAACCTATAATCCCATCGTCTTTAAATGAAGTTGCAATAGCAAGTGGATCTTCAGTCCCACCTCTACTAATAGAAAGCACGGTTAAACCAGCTATTAACACTCCAAATAAACTCTCACCTACTATCAAACCAGAGGCAAATAAGGTTCCTTTTTGCTCATGCTCTTGAATGAGTTCTTTTTTATGAGCATTTTTAGCATATCTTTGCTCTAAACGCTTTTTGATTAAATACGCTAATAATCCACCTATAAACAAAGGCATATTAACAGCAGGTGGTAAATATATACCTATACCCACAGCTAAAGGTGGCAAAGACATATTTTTCTTTCTTAATAAACGATCAATGATGATTATACCAACGCCCACAAAAGCTCCCGCTATAATATAACTCCAATCGATATTAGCGTTAAAAATGCCTTGTGCTATAGTACTCATCAAATTTGCTTGTGGTGCAGCAAGTGCATTTGCCTCATCCATTCCCTCTCTTGGCATTGCACCCACAAAACCATAAGCTTGATATAATAAATTTAACACAGGAGCAATAGCCAAAGCTCCAAATACACAACCTATAATCAAAGAAACTTGCTGTTTCCAAGGAGTTGCACCCACTAAATAGCCAGTTTTTAAATCTTGTAAATTATCATTAGAAATAGCAGCAGTTGCTAAAATAACACTAGTAGTAAATATAGCAAAAGCGATGGCAAATTTAGACATTAAAGGATCGCTAAATAAATCTACTTGATAACCCAAAAGTAAAATAATCAAAGAAGAAATCATAATCCCAATAAGCCCTATACCCGAAATAGGAGAAGATGATGAACCCACTAAACCTGCCATATATCCACAAGCAGAAGCTACAAAAAAGCCTATAAAAATAGCCACTAAAGTTCCTACTAAGGCAAAAAGAATTTGATAGCCACTTGCTAAATTTGAATCAGCCACAAAAGCGTAAAATGAGACAAACAAACCTATACACATAAGTACAAATAAACCTAGCATAGCTTTTAAAGATAAATCCATATCTTTAGGATCTTGTGAGAGGTTTAATGAGGTTTTTTTAAGCATATTTTTCATGCCATCATATACAGGTTTTGCAAGTTCTATTAAAGTCCATAATGCTGCTATGGCAATAGCTCCTGTGCCTATTAAACGTACTTTTTGAGCCCAAATTTGATTAGCTATATCAAGTGCACTTAAACTCGCGTCAAAACTTTCTTTAGCAGAAAAATATGGAACAAAAACCATCCAAGCAAGCACCATACCCGCAAGCAATGCAACACCTCCAGCTATACCTACTAAGTATCCAGCACCCAAAAGTGCCACTGAATAACCCATAGAAAAGCCAAAAGTCATTTTTTGCCAAATAAATGCAAAACTACTTCCACTTGAAAGTAGTTTAAAACCACTTGAAAAAAGACTTATCACAGAAGCAAAAGCCACGCCAAGTGTGATTTCTTTTAAGCCTACTTTTCCTTTTTTATCAGCTTGATCTTTATTAGCTACTTTTAAAATTTCAGCAGCAGCTCTTCCTTCAGGATAAGCTAATTTACTCTCTACCACCATAGCTCTACGCAAAGGTATGGTAAAAAGCACGCCCAATCCACCCCCACAAAGACAGAGCATAAAAGTAAGCCAAAGTGGAAATTCAAACCAATATCCACACATAAAAAGACCTGGTATAACAAAAATCACAGCCGAAAGCGTACCTGCGGCTGAAACTTGAGTTTGAACCATATTATTTTCTAAAATATTAGAGTCTTTAAAGATTTTTAAAACAGCCATTGCAATCACAACAGCAGGAATAGAAGTAGAAAAAGTAAGACCAACTTTAAGCCCCAAATATACATTTGAGGCGGTAAAAATAATCGTTAAAATACTTCCTAGTATTATACCCCTAAGCGTAAGCTCCGGTAGTGAGTTTTTTGTATGCATTTTGTTTCTCCATTTTTATTGACAACCTTCACATTCTATAGTTCTATCAACCACATCATCATTTACTTTTTGACTATCAGGGCTTTCGCTTCTTAGATAATAAGTTGATTTAACACCTAATTCCCAAGCAAGTTGATAAATTTCATTTAAATATCCACCGCTTGCTTTATCTAAAGAAACAAAGATATTTAATGATTGACCTTGATCAATCCACTTACCACGAATCGCTGCTGCTTTTACTAAGATTTTTTGATCAAGCTCATAAGCAGGAGTATAATACTGCCAAGTATTAGCACTTAGATTTGGCACCACAGTTGGTATCATACCGCTTAAGTTTTGCTCAAACCATTTTCTTTTATATACAGGCTCAATTGTTTGAGTAGTACCTACTAAAATAGAGATAGAAGAAGTTGGCGCTATAGCCATTAAATAGCCATTTCTTATACCATCTCTTTTTAGTTTTTCTCTTAATTTTTCCCAATCACACTCACTTTGATCAAATAAACCTTCGCTTGCAGTAAGTTTTTTAGCATTTTCATTTGCTACATCAATTGGCACTATACCTTTACTCCAGTTTGATCCTTCAAAGTCAGGGTAGCTTCCTTTTTCTAAGGCTAAATTTGAGCTAGCTAAAATAGCCTCATAGCTAATCATTTCCATAATGCGATCAATTTTTTCAAAATGTTCATTAGAACCCCAATAAATTTGAGCTTCAGCTAGCATTTGCGCTTCACCCATTACACCAAGTCCTATAGCGCGTGATTTTAGGTTGGTATTTTTAACCTTTACATGGGGATAAAAATTTAAATCAATCACATTATCAAGCATTCTTATTGCCGTTGGCACTACTCTTTGGATGTCTTCTTTGGTATTGATTTTACTTAAATTTATACTTGCAAGATTACAAACTGCGGTTTTTCCTTCGTTTTTGTATTTTTCTACTATATAGACTTTTTTACCATTAATACTATCTAAAGTAGAAACTTTTTTAGCAAGCTTTTTATATCCTCCATCTATTGTAAGCTCTTCATCCTCATCTAAATGAAGTTCTGTTTTATCATCAAATACGATTTTGATTTGATAATAATTTGGTTCTGTATTTTGAAAAATTTCTGTACATAAATTTGAACTTCTTATAATTCCTGCATGGGAATTTGGATTTGTTCTATTTGCACTATCTTTAAAACACAAAAATGGCAAGCCACTTTCAAAATAAGATAAAAGTATTTTTTTCCAAAGCTCTTTTGCATCAACAATTTCTTTGACTATGCTTTCATCTTTTTCAAATTCTTCATATTTTTTCTCAAATTCTTCACCGTATAAATCGCATAAACTTGCCGTATCAGCAGGATCAAAAAGCGTCCATTTATCATTTGCTCTTACTCTTTTCATGAATAAATCATTAATCCACAAAGCAGGGAAAAGTTCATGTGCTCTTCTTCTTTCTTCACCTGAGTTTTTACGCAAATCTAAAAAGTCATTAATATCCATATGCCAAGGTTCAATATATACAGCAATTGCACCTTTTCTAGTACCAAGTTGATCAACAGCTACTGCTATATCATTGGTAATTTTTAAAAATGGTATGATCCCACCTGCTGCGTTTTTATGCCCATCTATGCTTCCGCCCATAGCACGCACCTTAGACCAATCCCAGCCTATACCACCACCAAATTTAGATAAAAGTGCCATTTCTTGATAAGAATCAAAAATCCCTTCTATATTATCAGGCGTGCTTCCTATATAACATGAACTTAATTGATGTCTTGTGGTTCTTGCATTTGAAAGGGTTGGAGTTGCAAGCATTACTTCAAAAGTTGAGATTAAATCATAAAATTTCTTAGCCCAAGTTTGAGAATCTAACTCATTTTGCGCTAAAAACATCGCAATAGCCATAAACATTTGTTGTGGTAATTCTATAGGCATACCCTTAGAATCTTTAATCAAATATCTATCATATAAAGTTTTTATACCAAGATAAGTAAATTGCAAATCGCGTTCTGGCTTGATATATGCATTAAGATCATCTAAATCATATTTTTCTTTTAAGCCAATTAAAATCCTACCTTCTTTTTCACCTTTTTCAAGGTATTCTCTTAAATGTTTATAACCACTATAACCACTTACTTTTTTATACAAATCATATAAAAATAATCTTGCAGCAACAAAGGTCCAATTAGGTCTATCAATATCTATTTTATCTACTGCTGTTTTTATAAGAGTTTGTTGGATTTCTTCTGTTGTTATGCCATCACGAAATTGAATTTTTGCATCTACTTCAAGCTCACTTTGGCTAACATTTTCTAAATTTGCCACCGCATCAGTGGTATATTTTTTAATTTTAGAAACATCTAACTCTTCAGTTCTACCATTTCTTTTTAATACTTTCACTCACAACCCCTAGTTTATTATTTAAAAGTTCTTGCAAATATTTTGTCTACATTTTTTGTGTAGTAGTTATAGTCAAAGCAATTTCTAATATCTGCTTCACTTAAAGACTTTTTCAAATCCTCATCAGCTAATAAAGCTAGCAAAAACAAACTCTCGCCTTTTTCATTTAAAGCAGGCTTACCATTTTGCAAATCAGCCCAAACTTTCATAGCATTTCTTTGAACGATTTTATAAGCTTCTTCTCTGCTTATACCTTTAAATGGAAGTTCAAGCAACACTCTTTGAGAAAATACAAGTCCTCCGGTTAAATTTAAATTTTTCATCATATTTTCTGGATATACCAAAAGCTTTTCTATCACACCACATAATCTTGAAAGCATAAAATCAGTCGTGATAAAAGCATCAGGTAATACAAATCTTTCTACACTAGAATGTGATATATCTCTTTCGTGCCACAATGCTACATTTTCTAAAGCAGGTGTTACATAAGCTCTTATCATCCTACAAAGACCAGTAATATTTTCACTCAAAACAGGATTTCTTTTATGAGGCATAGCTGAGCTTCCTTTTTGTCCTTGAGAAAAATATTCTTCAGCTTCATATACTTCTGTTCTTTGAAAATGGCGGATAGCAACAGCGATTTGCTCACAACTTGAAGCTAAAATAGCTAAAGCCGAGATAACTTGTGCGTAACGATCTCTTTGTATGACTTGGTTTGAAACTGGTGCTGACTTTAAATCTAAATTTTTACAAACTTCTTCTTCAAATTCAAGCGGAGCATGAGCAAAATTTCCCATAGCACCGCTGATTTTTCCATAGCTAATCACTTCTTTTGCATGAATGATTAAATCTTTTGCATGAACTAGCGAATCATACCAAATAGCCAAAACCAAACCAAAAGTTATAGGCTCTCCATGAATTCCATGACTTCTTCCTACCATTAAGGTGTTTTTATGCTCATACGCTCTTGTTTTAATCGCTGCTAAAACTTGATCTAAATCTTGCAAGATTAGTTCTAAACTATCTTTAATCTGCAAAGCAATTGCAGTATCAATACAATCTGAACTTGTCATCGCATAATGCACAAAACGACTTTCCTCGCCTAAACTTTCACTTACACTAGTTAAAAAAGCGATAACATCATGTTTGGTAGTTTTTTCTATCTCATCTATTCTTGCTATATCAAATTTTGCATTTTTTATAATTTTTTCACAATCATCATCTTTAATAAGACCAAGTTTATTCCACGCTTTCACAGCAGCTAATTCCACTTTTAACCATGCGTCATATTTTGCTTGCATGTCCCATTTTTTAGCCATGATTTCTCTACTATATCTTTCAACCATTTTCAAGACCTTTTTTTATATAATTTTTATGAAAAAAAATAGTTTGAATTCTATTATAAATTACCTAAGAAAGTTATTAAATGGCATATATAAAAAAGAAACTAGCAAATAATGGAAAAAAGGCATTTAGACTACTTATGGATGAGTTAAAAATCTCTATGCGTGAAGCACAAAAACTCATTGATAAAAAAAGACTATTTTGCAATGGAAATTTGGTAGAAGAAAAAAACAAATTTTTAGATGGTTTAGTAGAATTAATCGTATATGAAAATAACCCCAAAGGATTAGAAATAGTTTTTGAAAATGAAGATTTTGCCATCGTAGAAAAACCAAGTGGAGTGCTAACTCATCCTAATGGACGCAATTGCACTTATAGTCTTTGTGATGAAATTTGGCATTTATGGGGTGAAAAAGCTTGCGTGGCTCATAGACTAGATAAAGAAACAAGCGGACTTTTACTCATAGCAAAACATAAAAATGCACAAATTGAGTTAAAAACTATATTTGAAAAAAGATTAGTTCAAAAAAGCTATCTTGCTCTAGTAAAAGGAAAAACTGAAAAAGAATTTATAGTAGATAAAAGCATGAATTTAGCTAAAGACTATGATGCAGTCAAAACTAGGATGCAAATTTGTGAAAATGGCAAAGAAGCTTTAACGCAATTTTACACTTTGGAATATTTTGAAAATTTAGATGCCAGTTTAATTTTAGCTAAACCTCTAACAGGAAGACAACACCAAATAAGACTACATTTGTTTCATGTGAAACATAAAATTTTAGGTGAACCTTTATATGGTTTAGAAAAAACACAAATAGAGCAAATATTAGATGGAAAAATGAGTGATATCGAAAGAGCTCAAATCACAGGTGCTAAAAGACTGCTTTTACACTCTTTTAGCTTAGAATTTACATATAAAAATCAAAAATTTTTGATACAATCTCAAAAAGATATAAAAGATGAGTTTTTGAAAAATTTATATTAATCTTTTTCTAATTTTAAAACTTTATCAGTTTGGATTGCAATTGGAATTTTTTTGATAGGCTGACTAAAATCTCTACAATAATCACAAGATTTATAAAAATCTTGAGAATAAAATTCAAAAAATCTTTCTTTAGAATCCTCTAAATTTAAAAAATCGCCATTAAATTCTTCAAGCCCTTTTAAACGTGACAAAGAACTTGATATAGGGCAAACAAAAATAGCTCCTTTAGGTGCTAATTGTTTATTTTCTAAGCCCTCAGATGTCATCAAACTTACACATGACATTTGACAATTATAATAATTTTTAATTATATCTTCTTTGCTTCTACCGCGCTTGTAAATTTTATCTATATCATACCAATAATCTATTGTATTATAAGAAAACGCTATATTATTTTTCTTAAGCTTACTCAAAATACTCTCTTGTTTTAAAGGTATTTTTAAATTTGGTGATTTTCTATAATCTGAAATACTTATTTTTCTTGCTTTTTTTGATTTTTTAAATCTCAAAATCAAATCTTCTTTAAAGTCTATTGTTGCATTAGTTAAAATATCAAAAGTTAGTATTTTCTTTTGAGTATCTAAATAATCAATCAATTGCGGTAAATCTTTAAACAACAAAGGTTCTCCACCTATAATTCTAACTCTTGCGATAGAATCTACCTTAGATAAAAGTAGTTCCAATGATTCTATAATGCCCTCTAAAGTACAAGCATATTGATTTGATGGTGAAAAATATTGCATCAAATTATTGCATGACTCACAGCGCAAAGTGCATCTTGTAGTTAAAACTAATTCTAAATAAGGAATATCCACTTTACCTTCTAAAACTCTCTTTTCGAAGTATTTTTTCAAATAAAATTTTTTCATCAAAGCAGCATAAGGAACTTTAAAAATTCTAGCAATTCCTCTTTTGCCATTTAAATACGAAAAATACCAAGAAATATTTGGCTTTATATATCTATTTTGAAATAATTGGTTTTCTAATAATTGTTTTTTATCTATCATTATTTTTCCCTTCATTTTTTAATACATAAATAATCCCACCAAGTCCTATGATCACCACTATGCTTATAAAAATAAGCTGAGCTATATCTAAAAAAGTCATTGTTTACTCTGCCTTTCTTTAAGCTGTCCGCATGCAGCTGAAATATCAAGTCCTTTACTTTCTCTTATCGTGCAAGTAACACCTTTTGCACTTAAATAATCTTGAAATTTAACCGCATTTTCAACACTTGGTCTTTTATATAAACTTCCTTCGTGTGGATTAAAAAGTATTAAATTTACTTTAGCTTTTATACCATTTAAGAGCTTGACTAGTTCTTTTGCATGTTCTATTTTATCATTTATCCCATCAATTAAAAGATATTCAAACATCACTCTTTTGCGCTGATCTATAGGAAAATTTCTCACCGCTTCCATAATACTTGCTATATTATAAGCTTTATTAATAGGCATTAATTCACTTCTAAGCTCATCATTTACAGCATGGAGCGAAATAGCCAAAAGTACACCTAAATTCATTTCTCCAAGCTCTTTAATCTGTTTTGCTAAACCGCTAGTGCTTATAGTTTGTCTTCTAGGGCTTATCGCTAAAGCATCATTATCGGCTAAAATTTTAACTGCCTTAGAAACATTTTTAAGATTATCCAAAGGTTCTCCCATACCCATATAGACTATATTAACCCTTCTTTCATAAGGTATATTATTATGTTTTTTAATCCATAAAATTTGTCCTACTATTTCTCCTGCAGTCAAATTTCTTTTCAAACCACCTTTAGCAGTCAGACAAAAACTACACCCACTTTTGCACCCTACTTGAGAGGAAACGCAAATGGTATATCTTGCATGTTTGATGATTTTTCCATTTTCATCTACAAGTTCTTCTTTCATTGGTAGCAAAACAGCTTCTATTTTTTTACCATCTAAAAGTTCAAAAAGATATTTTATACTACCATCTTTGCTTTTTTCATCTTTCACACATTTTAGAGGTGAAAAATGAAAATTTTCTTGCAAGTACACTCTAAAATCTTTTGGCAAAGACGACATTTGTAAAAAATCATCTGTATATTTTTTATACACCCATTCAAAAATTTGCTTTGCTCTAAATTTTGGCTGGACTAAATTTTCTAATTCTTCTTTAGTAAAATCTAATATATTTTTTAATTCACTCAATTTTTTTCCTATATAAGTTTTTTATCCAACAAAAAATCTTTTAATAATTCTTTTGCATTTTGATGGTTTTTTAAAAAATCCTCATGTGCAAATTCATTACAAAAATTTGTCGCACATAAATAACAAATTCCTTCTATCTCTTGCATTTTTGCACAAGAAAGCACTGCGTATGCTTCCATATTTTCTATATGTACACCCCTTTTAAAAAATTCTTGGGCGATATTTTCATCTTTACAAATATAATTTGAAGAATTAATCATAGTTTCATGTGAAACATTTAATCTAATCTCATTTGCTATAGGCGTATAAAAACTATCAAATAAATCTGCGTATTCTAAATTCGCTGCGTTAGAACTTTCATAAATATCTAAAATTTTTCCTTCTTGGTAAATTCCACATGTACCTATAAAAATCACTCTATCTACTTTTACTTGACTTAAAATTTTACCTAAAGAAAAAGCAGAATTAACTAAACCTATGCCAATACTTTGTGCAAATTTAAAATCTTCATTTCCTCCTGCACATACTATAAGATTTTTCAAAAATTAACCTTTATAAAAAATAATTCAAATTTTATCTAATTAGCGCTTAAAATAATGCTATAATTAATATTTTTTAGATAAAATAAATTTATGATAAAAGCAAAAAAACATTTTGGGCAAAATTTTTTATGTGATAAAAGCGTGGTAGATAAAATCATCCAAGCCATACCCAAAGATACTAAAAATATAGTTGAGATTGGGCCTGGCTTAGGTGATTTAACGCAAGAACTTTTGAAAATCCCACAAGCTCATATTAGAGCTTATGAGATTGATAAAGATTTGATTCCTATTTTAAATAAAAAATTTCAAAATGAGATTGAAGGTGGAAATTTTGAGCTTATTCATCAAAATGCAAGTGATGCTTTTGATCAAGGAAGTTTAAGCGATAAAGAGTACTTTTTGGTAGCAAATTTACCATATTATATTGCTACAAATTTGATTTTAAAAGCCCTAGAAGATCAAAATTGTCTTGGGCTTATAGTAATGGTGCAAAAAGAAGTGGCACAGAAATTTTGTGCAAATGAAAAAGAAAGTAATTTTTCGGCTTTAGGGGTGCTTTGTGCATTGATATGCCAAAGACAAATGCTTTTTGATATACAACCACAAAGCTTTAATCCTCCACCAAAAGTTACTTCAGCTGTAATGAAGTTAATAAAAACTACTCATTATCAGCAAAAATGTGAAAATATAGAAGCTTTTAAAGAATTTCTTAGAGCTTGTTTTCAAAATCCTAGAAAACAACTCTTATCTAATTTTAAAAATAAAAAAGAAAAAATTCTAAAAGCATTTGAAGCACTAAATCTCTCTTCTACCTCAAGAGCTCATGAAATTAGCGTTGATTCATACCTTAAAATTTATGACTATTTAAAGGATGACTATGAGCGAAGAAAACAAAACTCAAGAGCAAAACAAAACTAAAAGATTTAATAAATTCAGAAACAAAAGAAAAAAAGATTCACAAAATCAAGATCAAAATAGTGAAACTAAAAACGGGACAAAAATAGAAAATACTCAAACTGAAGCTAGTGAAGAAAAAAAGAAAAAGAAAAAAAATAGAAATTTACCTTCTAAATTAAGTGGTAATGAAGAATGGCAAATAGAACTTGCCAAAAGCATAGAAGCTAATAAAATTATGCACGAGCTAAGACTCCACCCTTTAAAACACAACAACTCAAGCGAACATAAAATTCGTATTACACCTTTGGGTGGACTTGGAGAAATCGGTGGAAATATCACTGTTTTTGAAACCAACAACGATGCGATTATCGTTGATATAGGTATGAGTTTTCCAGATGGAACCATGCATGGAGTAGATATTATCATACCTGATTTTGACTATGTAAGAAAAATTAAAAATAAAATTCGTGCTATCATCATCACTCATGCTCATGAAGATCACATCGGTGCTGTGCCGTATTTTTTCAAAGAATTTCAATTTCCTATCTACGCAACACCTTTGGCACTAGGCATGATTTCAAATAAATTTGAAGAACATGGTTTAAAAGCTGAGCGTAAATGGTTTAGACCTATAACAAAAAGACAAATTTATGAAATAGGTGAATTTAACTTAGAATGGATTCACATAACCCACTCTATCATCGATGCTTGTGCTTTGGCTATTAAAACTAAAGCAGGAACCATCATACACACTGGCGATTTTAAAATAGATCAAACACCAATTGATGGCTATCCAACGGATTTAAGTCGTTTAGCTCAATATGGCGAAGAAGGCGTGCTTTGTCTTTTAAGTGATAGCACAAATTCATATAAAGAGGGTTATACAAAAAGTGAAAGCTCCGTAGGACCTACTTTTGATCAAATTTTTGCCAAAACTAAAGGCAGGGTGATCATGAGCACCTTTAGTTCTAATATCCACCGCGTATATCAAGCTATTAGCTATGGTTTAAAATACGGCAGAAAAGTATGTGTTATAGGGCGTTCTATGGAAAGAAATCTCTATACCACTATGGAACTTGGCTATATCAAACTTGATAGAAAAATTTTCATTGACGCTGATGAAGTAAGCAAATACAAAGACAACGAAGTGCTAATTGTCACCACAGGAAGTCAAGGTGAGACCATGAGTGCTTTATATAGAATGGCTACAGATGAGCATAAATTTATCAAAATCAAACCTAGTGATCAAATTATCATTTCAGCTAAAGCAATACCAGGTAATGAAGCAAATGTTTCTGCTGTGCTTGATTTTCTTTTAAAAGCAGGGGCTAAAGTAGCTTATCAAGAATTTAGCGAAATCCATGTAAGCGGACATGCTAGTATAGAAGAGCAAAAACTCATGCTAACTTTGGTAAAACCTAAATTTTTCTTACCAGTGCATGGAGAGTATAATCATATCAATAAACACAAAGAAACCGCTCTAAAATGTGGCATACCTGAAAGAAACATCTACTTAATGAGCGATGGGGATCAAGTAGAGCTTTGCCAAAAATACATCAAACGCGTAAAAACAGTTAAAACAGGAAAAGTCTTTGTAGATAATCAAATCAACAAACAAATCGCAGATGATGTGGTAATTGATAGACAAAAACTAGCAGATAGTGGCATAGTTGTCATCATCGCCCAGCTTGATAAAGCAAGTAAAACACTAATTAATAAACCAAGAGTATTTAGCTATGGCTTGGTAGCTGATAAACAAGATGGAGCATTCTCAAAAGAAATGAGTGATGTTTTAAGTCAATTTTTCCCAAATGTAAAAGATGAAATTTTAGATAATCCAAAAGTTTTAGAAGCTCAAATTAGACAAGTACTAAGAAAACATATTTTTAGAAAAATCAAAAAATATCCAACCATAGTACCAACTATTTTTGTAATGTAAAGAAAAATTATGAGAATTAATAAATTCATCTCACATAATAGCAAATACTCTCGCCGTGAGGCTGATGAGCTAATCAAGCAAGGCTTAGTAAAAATCAATAAAAAAACAGCCTTACTAAGTGATAGTGTAAATGCTGAAGATAAAGTTTTTATCAATGGTAAAAAACTCCATAAAAAAACACAATTTTCAGTCATTATTTATCACAAACAAAAAGGTGAAATAGTTAGTAAAAAAGATGATAGAGGTAGAAAAACCATCTATCATACCCTGCCAAAACAATTTAGCACTTGGCTTAGCGTGGGAAGGCTTGACTTTGCAAGCGAGGGATTGCTTTTGTTAACTGATTCACCTGTGATAGCAGATGCGCTTATGCATAGTGATTTAGAAAGAGAATATTACCTAAAAGTAAAAGGTAATATAGATAAAAATGTTATCGAAGCAATGCAAAATGGCTTAGAAATTCAAAATGAAAAAAAAGGAGCTCATGCTAAAACTAAAATAACCTCAATGAGTTTTGCTCCATTTTTAGGCTTTGAAATTTTTGGCTCAAGTGGTGGCTATACAAAGCTAAAAGTAATCATTAATGAAGGTAAAAATAGAGAACTAAGACGCTTTTTTGGGCATTTTGATTTAGAAGTGATGGATCTTAAAAGAGTAGCTTTTGGAGCATTAGATCTTGGTATGTTAAAAGCAGGAAAATATCGTTATTTGGAAAATGGTGAGTACGAAAAACTACGCGATTTTTTAAAGTCAAATAATATAAAATATTAAATTCACATTATTTCCACAAAGAATTTTTATAATTTTTCAAAATATTTAAAAAAGGAAAAATTAATGAAAATTCTAACTACTCTTTTTAGTGCAATTATGGTTTTTATTGCAGTCACACATGAAGAAACTCTTGCGGAAAAATTAGAAAATCAATGTCAAGATCAAAAATCTTGCATAGTAAAAGCCATGAATATGATTAATTGATACTTTAAAATTACTTAAATTAATTAAATTTTAATTTTAATCTTGTATAATTAGCAATTTAATTTATATAAAAAAGGAAAATTATGGCAAACCATAAATCTGCTGAAAAAAGAGCAAGACAAACTATCAAAAGAACTGAAAGAAATAGATTTTATAGAACAAGATTAAAAAACATTACAAAAGCGGTTCGCGAAGCAGCAGCAAACAATGACAAAGAAGCTGCACAAAATGCACTAAAAGTAGCTAATAAAAGCATTCACGCTATGGTAAGCCGTGGATTTTTGAAAAAACAAACTGCATCACGCCGTGTGAGTAGATTAGCATTATTGGTAAATAAATTAGCATAATTTTTAATGTTAGCTGATAAACTCAAACCTTTTTTAACACGCTTTGATGAGCTAAATACTCTTCTTAGCGATGTTAATATCTCTAATGATATTTCTAAAATGACAGCTCTATCTAAAGAGCAAAAGAATTTAGAACCCATAGTAGAAAAAGCAAAAGAATACCTTAAAACTTTAGATGAAATCGAAGAAAATAAAATTCTTTTATCTGATGCAGAACTAGGGGAGCTTGCAAAAGAAGAGCTTAAAAATCTCGAAGTCTTAAAGCCACAACTTGAAGAAGAATTAAAAATTCTTTTATTACCTAAAGATCCAAACGATGATAAAAATATATTTTTAGAAATTCGTGCTGGAACAGGAGGAGATGAAGCTTCTTTATTTGTTGGGGACTTAGTAAAAGCCTACATACGCTATGCTGAAAATCGTGATTACAAATACGAAATCGTAAGTTCTAGCGAGGGTAGTGTAGGGGGATTTAAAGAAATTATCATTCTCATCAAAGGAAATGGAGCTTATTCAAGGCTAAAATACGAAGGTGGAACGCACAGAGTTCAAAGAGTACCTGAAACAGAATCTCAAGGTAGAGTTCATACTTCAGCTATTACAGTGGCTATTATGCCAGAAGTTGATGATGTTGAAATTCAAATCAATTCAAGTGATTTAAAAATCGATGTAATGCGTAGTAGTGGTCATGGAGGACAAAGCGTTAATACCACAGATAGTGCTGTAAGAATCACTCATATTCCAACAGGTATAGTTGTAGTAAATCAAGATGGCAAAAGCCAACACAAAAACAAAGAAAGTGCTATGAAAGTCTTAAAAGCAAGACTTTTTGAAATGCAAGAACAAGAACGCTTAGCAAAAGAAAGCCAGGCAAGAAAATCTCAAGTTGGAAGCGGTGATAGAAGCGAACGCATACGCACTTATAATTTCCCTCAAAATAGAATTAGCGATCATAGAATAAATCTTACTTTATATAGACTTGATGCGATTTTGGAAGGTGGTCTTTTTGATGAGATCATCGAGCCATTAATCGCTTATTACCAAGCAGAAGCTTTAAAACAAGAAAATTTATAATTTCGTATTTATCACAAACAACTAA